>NZ_JALAZE010000001.1:0-300000 GCF_022809095.1 Bacillus kexueae | reverse complement strand
ATCGGACAGCTAGCTGACAGTTTTAACTTAATGGTAAATAACATGCGTGACATGATTGAAAAAGTAAATGGCTCCATTCGTCATTTAAGTGATTCAGCTGAACATTTAAGTGCGGTTTCTGAAGAAACGATGGCCTCAGGTGAGCAAATTTCAGCTGCTATTGACGATATTGCGAAAGGTACATCAGAACAAGCTAGCGACGTCGACTTAATGAATGAACAGACGAAAACATTATCCACGAGCATTGAGCGTGTGAATGAAGCAGTCCATGAAGTGGAAAAGCTTTCAAAAGAATCTGAGCAAGCAAGTTATGATGGACTAGAGAAATTGAATGTATTACAAGACAAATCGAAAGAAGCAAATCAAGAAGTACAGACCGTTGAATATGTCTTAAATGGTTTAGCAGACAAAATTCATCATATCGCAGATGTTATTACGACAATCTCCAATATTTCCGATCAAACGAACTTACTTGCGTTAAATGCAAGCATTGAAGCGGCACGCGCAGGTGAGAGCGGAAAAGGCTTTGCTGTTGTAGCGGCAGAAGTTCGTAAACTAGCAGAACAATCCGCAGAAGCGACGGAAAAAATTCGTGTAACAATTCAAGGAATTCAAGAAGAAGCGAAAAATGCAGTAGACGCGATGCAACGTTCTCGTGAAATGAATGATGAGCAACATGCTCAAGTTCAATTAACGGGTGAAGCATTCCAACAAATCGCCATGAAGATGAACGAACTCATTACGTCGATGAATATGGTTACAGGCTATATGAATGACATCAATGAGAAAAAAGAACAAGTAGTGGAAGCAATCCAGAGTATCTCTGCCATTTCTCAACAGTCAGCTGCTGCTGTTGAAGAAGTAAGTGCTTCAACGAACGAACAAATTAAAGCATTTGAAACGGTAGCAGAATCAGCGGAGTCTTTAAACGAATCAAGTAAAGAACTTCAAAAAATGGTAAGTCAATTTAAAACTGAAGAATAAAGAGTATAAGAAGGATGTCCTATAGTGGGCATCCTTCATTCTTTCGTCATCATAAGTCACGGAATAGGATAGGGTGATGACTCTCTGAACGCAGCCTCCACTTCAGAAATGAATAATTCTTCCTTAAGGATGTTCAATTTGAACATCTTTTTTTATTTTTGTTTAAATTTATTAGAATAATAAATTTTAATGCAAATAACATGAATTATATTTAAAAACACTATAAAATAGTAAAATATTCTTATTTTAAAATACTAAAATATACCGATACATACATTGAGTTCATTTTCGACAAAACAATGGTAAAAATGGTAGATTATACGAATTAATAGAAGGAGTGGGGAAGAATGTTTCGGAAAATGCAGTGGAAAGTTACATTTCTAATTACGAGCTTATTAATGCTCTCATTAGTAGGCGTCTTTTTTATCTCCAATTATTATGTGAAAAAAGTTGTGATTAAAGATGTTGAACAGAATGGACAGATAGTTGTTCAACAAGTAAAACGCAACATCGAACTTCAAATGATTGAATATCAAAAGCGACTAAATGAAATGAGTCAAGACGAGCGAATGATTACCTATTTACAAACGAAAGATTCAAAGGATTATCAAGCTCTTCTAAACTTATTTGGCGGGTACATCAAAAATCATGATCAAGTAAAGTATGTGCTTGTCGGAACAGAAGACAAGCAGTTTTTTGCTGAACCACATATCGATGCACCAGCAGATTACGATCCTACGGGAAGACCGTGGTATCAACTAGCCGTATCGAACCCGGATGAAGTGATGTGGACGGACCCATACTTATCACCTGAAAATGAACATTTAATTACAGCGGTAAAAGCCATTCAGATTAATGGAAAACTCGTAGGGGTTATCGCTTTTGACTTAGAATTAAAAGCAGTAGAAGAAATGGTAAATAGCCTTCAAAGTGGAGAAAGTGGCTATTCGTTTTTAATGACAGAAGCCGGAATAGCCGTTACACACCCAACCCATACGGAGGAAAATTTGTATGAGACGTTTGACTATTTAGCTCCGTTAAAAGAGGAAAGCCATGGGGTATTGGAATTTACAGCAGAAGAAGGGAATGAAATCTTAATTTATGACACAATTGGTCACTTTAACTGGAAAATTGGAAATGTGTATCATCAAGATGAGCTTTTAAGCTCTATTAATGAGCTAAAAGGGATTAACATCGTTATCACAATCGTTGCCATCGCGATTGGCGCTGGGGTTGCAATACTACTAGCGCGTTCTATCACTAAACCAATCCTCGCTTTACGAGAAGAAGCAAATCGAATTGCAGACGGTGACTTGACTTCTGCCGTAACGGTGAAAGGAACTGATGAAATCGGGCAGCTAACGAACAGTTTTTATACGATGGTTGAAAATATGCGATCGATGATTCAGCATATCCAACAATCAACAAGAAAGATTAGTGATTCAGCCGAGCATTTAAGTGCAGTCTCGGAAGAAACGATGGCATCGGGCGAACAAATTACACAAGCAGTTGATGATATTGCAAAAGGAACGACAGAACAAGCATCAGACGTAGAAGGAATGTACGAACAAACGACGCGACTTTCAACAAGTATTGATGAGGCAATTCAAGCTGTTGGACAAGTGGAACAAATATCGAAGCAAACTGAAAAGTCAAGTCAATACGGCTTAAAGGAATTAAAGGACCTTCAAGAAAAATCCGACGAAGCCAATGACGAGGTGGAATCGGTTCACCAAGTCGTTTCAAACTTAGTTGGAAAAATCGATCATATCGCTGAAGTTGTGACAACCATTTCCACAATCTCAGATCAAACAAATTTACTCGCATTAAATGCGAGTATTGAAGCGGCAAGAGCAGGAGAGAGTGGAAAAGGGTTTGCTGTTGTTGCATCGGAGGTTCGAAAACTAGCAGAACAATCTGTAGAAGCGACAGACAAAATACGTGAAACCATTCAAGGAATACAAGAGGAAGCGGATTTAGCCGTACAAGCGATGAAACGCTCAAAAGAAATGAATGACTTGCAGCATTTACAAGTTCAAAAAACAGCAAACGTGTTTGAAGATATATCTCGTCAAATGAGTGTTCTTATCCAATCATTACAAAGCGTTTCAAGTAGCATGAAAGAGATGGAAGCACAAAAAGAACAAGTAGTCGAAGCGATTCAAAGTATTTCAGCTATCTCACAACAGTCAGCAGCATCAGTTGAAGAGGTGAGTGCATCGACGCTGGAACAAATGAAGGCGTTTGAAACGGTAGCGCATTCTGCTGAAGAATTAAATGAGTCAAGTAAAAAACTGCAAACTCTTGTAAAACAGTTCAAAATTAATACAGAAGATGCATAACCATGTATGTACGAGGGGCTGTGTGATAAGTTCCTTAAATAGAATGATGGCAGCGAAAAGTAGTTTCATTTATCCAATTGGTTTTGAACGAAAGAAAGGTGGCGGCTACTCCTGCGGGACAGCACGAGCCGAAGACCCAGCCTGCGAGAGAAGGAGGAGATGAAGGAACCTCTGTTAAAGGCCACGTCCTGTGCAAGTTCGGAATGCGTCCGCCACTTAAATGAACCGAATTTTATTTTACGAAGAAAGGGACTGTACTTTTAGGACAGCCCCCTTTCTTACCTATAGTCAAGAGCTTTAACTAATTTTTTAATGATGAAAATGAATACTTTCATGTGGGGGGATATCCACTCTCTAATAAATAAATTTGTACATACCAAAGAGACCTGACGAAATGACGTTTTTCGCAAGGTCAATGTAAGTTATAGTGGAAGTAACCATTACGGACAGGTTGATGCTGTTTCGTAATCATAGATTATGTTGTGTGTAATAAGGTGGAATGCGACTTTCAAGAACTTATTCACACAAGCAACGGGCGCAACTTTATGGAGCTTTCCTTGAGGTTGCGTTTTTAATTTGTCGTCATAATCCACAATGTGATTATCCTCTTTTGATTTTATTCCAACCGCATTGTGAAAAAATATGGTAAAATTAGGTCGGGCTTGTAGGGAAATGTCAATCTATGAAGAACTTCCTATTTACGATAAAATAAAGGGAGACAAAAGAAGAAAGGGCGAGGAAGTTGAGTCCGAAAAAAGCAAATACACCTGAAAAAAAGAGGCAAAAAAAAGCGAAGCTCGTTCGAATGAATGTATTCTTTTTTATCATCTTTCTATTATTTGTGGCACTGATCGTTCGTTTAGGTGTCGTCCAAATTGTACAAGGAGAAGAGTATTCAAAGGAAGTCAATCGAACGGAAGTCGATATTTCAAAATACCCTGCTCCACGGGGGAAAATGTATGATCGCAATGGAAGAGTTGTAGTGGACAATATCAATGTACCGGCGATCTCATATACAGTGGAAAAAACGACGAAGGCAACAGATAAATTGGAAACCGCTCAAAAGCTTTCAGAACTTATTACGATTGATACAGAGTTTTTAAAAGAGCGTGACCTTCGCGATTATTGGCTAGCAAGGCATTCAGAAGAAGCAAAAGACTTGCTTACGAAAGAAGAACTAAAGTTGGAGCCAAAGGAAACGTATCAGCTGCAAGTCGAGCGGGTGCCAGCGAGTGAAATCACAAAAATTCAAAATGACCCGAAAGAAATGCAACTTGCGGCATTTTATACGAAGTTTTCATCTGGCTATGCGTACGAACCTCAAATCGTCGCAACGAATTTAACTAAAGAAGAAGTGTCGTTAGTCGCTGAACGATTAGAGTACTTACCTGGGGTTGACGTCATTACAGACTGGGATCGATATTATCCGTATGAGGGAGTTTTTCGTTCAATTATTGGAGGGGTAGCGGATGGCATCCCGCAAGATAATGAATCATTTTTCACCGCGCGAAGCTACGCTCGTAACGACCGTGTCGGAAAAAGTTACTTAGAATTACAGTACGAAGACTACTTAAACCCTCGAAAAGCGCAATTAAAATACACGACGAACAAAGACGGAGAGACCGTTGGTCAGGAGTTTGTTGATAACGGACGCAGAGGATATGATTTAAAGTTATCCGTCGATATAGAGTTGCAAAAGCGTGTCGATGAAATAGTTGAAAGTCGTCTTCTCGAAGCGAAAAGACATCCAGATAACTATATGCTAGATCGTGCCTTCGTCGTCATGATGGACCCTTATAATGGCGATATTTTATCTATGGTTGGAAAGCGTTATAATGATGGCGAAGTGTTGAACTATGATGTAGGTGCCTTTACGAGTCAGTACGAAATGGGTTCGACTGTTAAAGGAGCGACAGTTCTTGCAGGGTATCAGCATGGCATTTCCCACGGAACATCGTTTTATGATGCACCAATCTATTTGAAAGGTACTAAACCTAAGTCATCGTATAAAAATTTTGGTTGGATTAATGATGTAAATGCGTTAAAGGTAAGTTCGAATGTCTATATGTTCCATATTGCGATGAGGATTGCAGGCATTAGCTATTCACCATATATGTCATTTCCAGCTTCGGTAGAAGATTTTCTCACGTTACGTAATTACTATGCGCAATTTGGGCTCGGGGTTAAAACAGGCATCGACTTACCCATTGAATCCGATGGCCAACAAAGTCCACCACCTGATATGGGGAAACTGTTAGACTTAGCGATCGGGCAGTTTGATACGTACACTCCGCTTCAAATGGCACAATACGTATCAGTCATTGCAAACGGTGGTTATCGTGTCCAGCCTCGTCTCGTTACGTCCATTCACGTGCCTGAAGGTGAGGAAGAGTTAGGACCAGTTGCTCAAGAACGAGATACTGTTGTTTTAAATAAAATTAACAATACAGATGAAGACATTAAACGAGTACAAACAGGATTTAAGCTCGTTACCTCTGCTCAAGGTGGAACAGCGAACGGATACTTTAAACATGATGTAGCCGGAAAGACAGGAACCGCACAATCTCAATATTGGGGACCAGTTCGAAGCTATTACGGAAAGTCCGTTTATAACTTAACATTTGTCGGGTATTATCCTTCTGATAATCCAGAAGTAGCGTTTAGTGTCGTAGTTCCGTGGGCACGTACAAGCCGTGGCGAAGATATTAATAAAGCTATTGCAAATGATATCGTCAATGCGTACGTTGAAGTGCAAAAGCAAAGCGAACAAAATCAAACGACAACACCAAACAATACAACGGAAGAACAAAGTGAATAAACAATGTGAGGCATGTGCTTATAAAAGGCACATGCTTTTTTATTGTTACAGAAAGTTTAAGTTCAATAAAGTGTTAAAGTATTCTTTTTACCGTTTTTTTTGTGTCTAGCTCCAAGCGCCATCAGCTCAGGTCGCTTCGGCCCTGCTGTGGCGACGGAAGCCTCCTCGTAGGTCCTCCAGCGCCCTTCGCCTAAGGACTTGCGCATTGCGATTTTCTTATTTGGATGAAAGGATAATCATACAGATTTTGAACACGCTAAAAGGTAGTGAGGGAGGTGAATGATTTGGCAAAACGAACGAAAAAACATGATCCGGAACAGAAAAATAAAAAGGGCTTTGATTCCAGTAAAACGGACGCGGAGTTCAGTCACGAATTCGGAAGTGCTAATGCAAACGAAAAGCATAAAAAACAGGCGAAACAAGAAAAAAAGGGTAAAAATGAAGGGGAATGGAACGGCATGCATTAAGGGGGCTATGTTATATAGCCTCTTTTTTTTGTTTTCGTCTCCATGGAACATTTCCCCTCCACGACTAATTGTCTACCTAAATCTTGAACAAAATCTATATACATATAACAACTTGTTATAAATTCAGAAAATTCGGTTGATTTTATGGTAAATATTCTCTAAGATAGAGATAACATACCGACTGGTTAGTAGGGGGTGACAACCGTAACGAGTGAAAATCGAATGAAGGAAAAAATAATTGAAAAAAGCATTAATCTTTTTGCGGTACAAGGGTTTAAAGAAACGACCATTCAACAAATTGTTGAAGAATTAGGTGTGACGAAAGGAACCTTTTATTATTATTTTCAGTCAAAAGAAGAAGTACTCGTAGACATTCAGATGACCTATATTGAGAGATTGCTAGCGGCTCAACAGGAAATATTTCACCAAAAAGAGACGACGTGCAAAGATAAAATATTTGAATTAATGGTACGAATTGTTTCAGAAATTCGTACTGAGGGACTGAAAGCAAAAGTATTTATTCGAGAAATGCGTCATGTCAATGAGGTTCAACTCAAAAGCATTAAACGAAAACGCAATGAATTTCGAAATAATCTCATTCAAGTATTGGAAGAAGCGATGAGAAAGAGAGAAATTCAATCCCACATTCCAGCGGAAATGATCGCATTTGGCATTCTTGGTATGACCAATTGGACGTACTTTTGGTATGACCCTGATGGAGAGAGAACAGAAGAGGAAATCGTCTCTTATTTTCATCAAATTATTATGAATGGAATCGAGAAAATGGAGGAATGAAAATGATCCATGAAACAGAAATAAAGGTCCGTTTTGCTGAAACTGATGCCCTTGGCCATGTGAATAATACTAATTTCTTTGTTTATATGGAAGTGGCTCGCATTGAGTTCTTTGAAAAGTTAGATACGTCAATGTCTATTAATAAGTGGCCATTTATCGTTGCTTCTGCCAAATGTGATTTTATTGAACAAACGTTTTTTAATCAAACATTAATCATTGAAACAACATTAAGTAGAATCGGCTCAAAAAGCTTTACGCTTACGCATCGAATGAAGGATAAAGAAACAGGAAAAACGGTAGCTAAAGGTGAAGTGGTCATTGTTCATTTTAACTTCGAAGCACAACAAAGCGAAGTGATTCCTCCAAAAATGAGAGAAGTACTTGAACAATATTTAATATCTGTGGCGTAAAGGGGGAAGTTGATGCGCGAGTCAATGATGGATGCCATACAATTTCATGAATTTGGCGGACCTAATGTCCTTAAACACGTCTCACTCCCAATTCCATCTCCACAGAAGAAGGATGTGTTAATTAAAGTTGCTGCAATCGGTGTTAACTATGCTGATACAGCAAGAAGAGAAGGGAAATACGTTGTACCAACCCCACTGCCGTTTGTGCCTGGGTCTGAGGTAGCTGGAGAAGTCGTTGCTTGTGGTGACGATGTAACAGATGTATCAGTGGGGCAAAAAGTCGTGACCTTACTCGGTTCGAATCGGTCCACAGGATATGCGCAGTATACGTTAGCGGATAGTCGGAGTCTCATTCCAATTCCTTCTGGTGTTACTTATGAGCAAGCGGTAGCTCTTCCGCTTCAAGGGCTTAGTGCTTACCATATTTTAAAATCGTTAGGACAACTATCTGAGGGAGAAACCGTTCTCGTTCATGCAGCTGCAGGTGGGGTAGGGTCAATTGCTATTCAGCTTGCGAAAAAGTTTGGAGCAAAAAAAGTAATTGCCACTGCAAGCACGGAAGAAAAACGGGAGTTAGCTTCGACACTAGGTGCTGATGTTACGATTGATTATACGAAGCCATCGTGGTGCATTGATGTAATGGAGGCAACTAATGGAATGGGCGTTGATCTCGTATTGGAGATGGTCGGTGGTGATATTTTCTTGCAATCTTTAAAATGTCTGAAGCCGTTTGGTCGTCTCGTTTGTTACGGTGTCGCAAGCGGTCATCCCCCAACATTCAATCCTGTCCTTTTAATGGAGAAGAATCTGACAGTAACAGGGTTCTTTTTACCAACGATGATGCAAAAGCCTAATCTTTTCACACGCAGTTTACAAGAATTATTGGATTGGATGGCAAAAGGTGAACTCACGCTAGTGATAGGGGAAACGCTCCCTCTCAATCAAGCGGCAGTAGCTCACACTCGACTTCAAAGCCGAAAAACAAAAGGAAAAGTGATTCTTATTCCCACACAATAGGGCGTTAGTCGTTTCGTTCCTCTTGCAAAAGGGGAACGTTTCTTATTGGGGTTCTGAACCGAAAGTGAAAATTGTAGAACTTTGCGGTCGAATGGCTAATATTTTCGTGCTACCGAAGAAAACATGCAAAAAACCGAATTTTTTCATGAAGTGTGAAGGAATTTACAGGTTGTTATCGAAAAAGACAAATAGATTTAAATTTTTATATTTTTTTTATTTTTTTCAATCGAGAGAGTTGTAGACGAGTGACGACTCGAATAAAATAGTATAGAAGATGTATTGAACTTGAACCTTTTTGTAAAAGGGGGGATATTTTTGTCGAACCATGTCCGTGATAAACGGAAAGCAGATTCGATTGAGCTATACTCTGTTCTATCATCGAGTGGTCATTTCCGTTATATTTCTTCCAACTGCATGCAATTTTTAGGTTATAAGCAAGAAGAATTAATCGGAAAAGATGTTAGATCGTTTATACATAAAGAAGATATCTTTTTATTGGAATCATTTTTTTACAATGATCATCACCTATATCCGTGTGCCTTTCGTTTTCGACATAAAGAAAATCATTTCGTATGGCTGGAAGCATCGGTTGATTTCATCCAGAACGAAATAAAAGAAAATGAAAGGGAAGTCATCGTCAAAATTAAAATTATTGATACATACAACTCCTCGCAAACGACGAAAGAAATTCATCATTACTTTTTTAATGAACAAAAATCGTCTTCTTCCCAAATTAATACAGATGAAGAGACTAATTCAATTATTGAAAGCTTGCCTAGTCCAGTCTTTATTTCTTATAAAGGGATTATTAAATATGTCAATCAATCCTTTCGCCAATTACTAGGAGTTTTCACTCGTGAGCAGGTAATTGGGAAGTCCATCTATGATTATATGTTGCCAGATTATCATGAAGTTGTTCAAAATCGCATTCAAATGCTTCATGAAGGTCAATCGATTGGCGTAATTGAACAAGAGTGGAGAAGGGAAGATGGCTCCATTATCAATGTAGAGTGTAGGCCTTCTACGATTCTTTTTAAAGGCAGAAAAGCCGAAATCGCTGTTTTATACGATATATCATCGCGAAAACGAGTGCAAAAGAATTTGCAAAAAAGTAGGGAGCGATACCAAAAGCTTATTCAAAATTCGATTGATACCATTGGGGTTATCCATAATGACAAGTGGGTATTCATCAATGAATCCGGATTGAAGTTGTTTGGTGTTCGCGATTACGCGCAAATAATTGGGAAAAATATTTACTCCCATCTTGAACGGGACTCCTTCCAATCGATCAAAAAAATGTTGATCGATATCAACGCTGGTAAAAAAGAAGTGCTCCTCATAAAGCCCGGGTGGAGGAGAAAAACGGATGGACAGACCATTTATACGGAGATGGTTTGCATTCCGACAACATACTTTGGGGAGCCTGCTGTTCAAGTGATCTTACGTGATTTAACGGAGCGAAAGAATGCCGAAAATATGATGGTTCAATCCGAAAAATTAACGATTGCTGGTCAATTAGCTGCAGGAATTGCACACGAGATTCGTAACCCTCTTACAGCGATTAAAGGGTTTCTCCAATTAATGCAGTCGGAACGAAAAGAGAGTGACCAATACTTCGATATCGTATTTTCTGAGTTGAACCGAATTGAACTCATTTTATCTGAATTATTAATGTTAGCGAAGCCGCAGGAAGCATTGTTCAAGCAAATGAATATGAGCCACGTTTTAACGGAAGTTATTACGCTTTTAGAAACGGAAGCGAATTTGAACAATGTTATGATTCAAAAGCGGTTTTCTGAAGGGCCTGATTTCGTACATTGTGATCCGAATCAGTTGAAGCAAGTGTTTATTAACTTAATAAAAAATGCGATTGAGGCAATGCCATCGGGTGGTACAATTACAATTGAAACCATTTGTGAAAACGACACGTTCACGATCCACTTTGTTGATACGGGAGAAGGAATACCAGAGGACATTTTACAGAAAATTGGTCAACCATTTGTCACCACAAAAGAGAGTGGGAACGGTCTTGGATTAATGATGACATTTAAAATCATTGAGAACCATAAAGGGACAATCCAAGTGGAGAGCGAGGAAGGAAAGGGAACAAAATTTACGATTTCCTTACCGATTGCGAAATAAAAACCGCAGTGAGATGAATAACTCACCGCGGTTTTTTTATTGTTACAGAAAGTTTAAGTTCAATAGAGGGTTAAAGTATTCTCTTTACCGTTTTTTGGGTGTCTAGCTCCAAGCGCCATCAGCTCTGGTCGCTTCGGCCCTGCTGTGGCGACGGAAGCCTCCTCGCAGGTCCTCCAGCGCCCTTCGCCTAAGGACTTGCGCTTTGCACTTTTCTTATAATCCAAGTTATTTACTCGAATAGACGTATCGCTTCATGCGTGCGAAAGCTTCTTCGAGTTGTTCCATCGAATAGGCATAAGATAGTCTAAAAAATCCCTCCCCGTCGGCGGAAAAAGCACTTCCTGGTACGACGGCTACGCCTGTTTTTTCTACAAGATCTACGGCAAAATCAAACGATGAAACATTAGGATTCGGAACAGATGGGAATAAGTAAAAGGCACCATCTGGTTTTACGACTTGAAATCCTAGCTGCTTTAACTCGTCATAAGCGTATTCGAGTCGTTTTTTGTATTCCTCTTTCATTTTTATCGGTTCATCTATCCCGTTTGTGATCGCATCATAGGCCGCCATTTGTGAAACAGAAGAAGCGCATGACACGTTGTATTGGTGCACTTTTAACATGTGCTTCGTTAATTCTTTCGGGGCAAATAGAAAACCGATTCGCCACCCGGTCATACTGTGCGATTTGGACAATCCGTTTACGACAATCGTTTGCTCTCGTAAAAAGGATGCAATAGAGACGTGCTTTTGTGAATACACTAATTCACTATAAATCTCATCAGACAAGATAAATATATTCTTTCCTTTTACAAGCGTGGCAATATCCATTAATTCCTGTACTGTAAGCGTCACACCAGTTGGATTGGACGGGTATGGCAAAATGATGCAGCGCGTTTTTTCGGATAAGTGCGCTTCAATTAAATCAGCTGTTAGTTTGAATCCTTTTTGCGTTGTATTGACATGTACAGGGTTAGCACCGGCTAGGCGAATGAGCGGTTCATAGCCAGGATAGACCGGTCCAGGTAAGAGCACGTCTACGCCCGGTTCTAGAATCGTTCGAAGGGCAACATCAATTGCTTGACTTGCACCCGTTGTCACAATGACCTCATCTTCTGGTGAATATGAAAGACGATATTGGCGATTCAAAAACTCACAAGCGGCTTTTCGGAGCTCAAAAAAACCTGCATTGTGCGTATAGGAAGTAAAATTATCATCAATGGCACGTTTCGCAGCCTCTTTTACGCCATCTGGTGTAGGAAAATCCGGCTGTCCAATTGTAAGAGAAATGACGTCGTCATATTTAGCTACTAAATTAAAAAAAGTTCGAATGCCTGAAATGGATAAATCTTTTACTTTTGGATTAATTAAATGTTCCATAGCTTCTTCACCTTTACTCTTTTTTGTCTAATTGCTACTCATTTTATCATTCTTGACGCGAGTTGACGATAAATTTATGGGAGGTTTTCCATGTCGATTGTTTAAATAGGGAGAAAGAGGGAATAAGAAGGAGAAATAGCGCAGAAAGGGTCGAAAAACGATGATTCGAACGCTTGCGATTGATACGAACGGTTCGGTGCAATATGAACTTTCCTTACGTGAATTAAAGAAACCGAATATCGTTTGGTATTGGGTTGACTTTCAAGAACCGACGGATGAAGAAATAAAACTATTAAGTCGATTTTTTCATTTTCATCCGCTTGCGATTGAAGATTGTTTAGAATTTGTTCAACGTCCGAAAATGGATTTTTATGATACGTATATGTTTATCGTTCTTCATGCCATTCATCAGAAAACACTTCAGGCGGAAGAGGTAGACGTATTTGTTAGCTCATCGTTCATTGTAACGTTTCACAAAAAACCAATTCGTGACATTCATAATATTTGGCACCGAGTCAAAAAAGATGAACGATTACGCCTTGGGCCAATTCAAATTTTACATAAAGTAGTCGATAAGCTTGTAGACGATTATTTTCCACCAGTTTATCGATTGGAGGATGTGTTAAATGATATGGAGGAGAATACAAAAAATGAAACGATAGATGAACTGATGCGACAACTATTTGATGTTCGATCGGATTTAAACAAAATTCGTCGAACAATTATCCCGATGCGAGATCTCCTTTACCGCATTATTTCATCAGACAAAGTGAAACAAATGAATGAGTCTCTTTATTTCCATGACATTTATGATCACTTAATGAAACTCGTTGAAATGATTGATGCGAATCGAGAGTTAAGCGCTGATATTCGCGACAGTTACTTGTCGTTTACATCCAATCGAATGAATACCATTATGATGACATTGACCGTTATTTCGTCCATCTTTATGCCACTTACGTTTATAGTTGGTGTGTACGGAATGAATTTTGAGCATATGCCGGAGCTGAAAATGAAAATGGCTACTACATCGTTTTAGTCGTCATGTCCTTCATTTCCATTGGAATGGTTTTCTTCTTTTATCGAATGGGATGGTTTAAATTTAATAGAGGTCCTAAATTATAGGAAAGAAATGCACAAAAATCGACAAAAACTAGCTGAAAAGACCGTCATAGCATAAATCTTTCGTTCGAAGAGTATAGTAAATTAGACTCTCATTCGAGGTGGACTAGGATGCATCACGAAGATACATTGTTAACGAGCGAAGAAAAAGAAATAGTGAAGCGTCTGAAAGAAGAAATGCTTCAGGCGTTGTCTGTCCAGCATATGCGCTTTTACAAAGATGAGATGAATCGAATTTATGCGCAAGCGAAAAGACGGGCGGAATTTATGCAAACTGTAGAAGAAAGGTCACTCGTTTTATGAAAGAAGGTGAGTAAGACGGATTTATCCCGTTTTGCCCACCTTTTTTCGTGCGAAAAAATGTCAATAATGGATGTCTTCCTGCGTAAACTTGTATCAATAAAGAGAAAAACGGGGGAATGGTATGAAAAGAATCGCGGTAATCGGGCAGTCGGGAATCATTCCGGTTGACGTATATACATTGGCTGAAGAAGTTGGGAAAGAAATAGCCAAAAGCGGATCGATCTTATTATCAGGGGGAGGAAGCGGTGTCATGGAAGCTGCTTCCAAAGGAGCAAAAGAAGCGGGTGGACTGGTTATTGGTATTTTGGCAGGGGATGAAATAAATGTAGCTAATGATTATATCGATATTCCGATTACGACGGGATTAGCGTTTGATTATCGCAGCATTATTCTTGTCCATTCAGCGGATGTATTGATTATGATTCGAGGTGGAAATGGGACACTCGGTGAGCTTTCCGCCGCTTATATGAATAAAAAGCCAGTAGTCGTAATGGATCATTCGGGAGGATGGGCATCGAAGGTGAAGGATGTTTCCGTTGAAGGCTGTTATTTAGATGAGCGAAAGACAGTGGAATTGCTTTATGCCACTTCAGCGAAAGAAGCTGTTCACTTAGCGCTACAAGTCAATCAAACCCCGTTATGTAAAGAAAAGAATACAGGGGTCATTGGGGATTAATAGGAAAATAAGCAAGGCAGATAAAGAAAAATATCTGCCTGACTCATTTTTATGAACAACTGTATGAACGAATTTGACTTAAATCAATTCCGTAATAAACCCAACGATATTGTCTTGGGCGCCAACGCCAGCCAGCGACTGATGTTCTGCCTACGTATGTTGGGTAGTACCAAAATCTACGTCCGTTATTTAAACGAATATACGTGTATCGATATAAACACCCACGGATGCCACCGGGATCTACGGCATAAAGGGAAGCTCCTTGTGGCTCAGGCGGAATATACGACGGTGGTGGTCCGGACGGCGGTCCCCCATGTTGCCCTGGTTGACCTCCTTGCCCCGGTGGTGGACCGAATGGTGGCCCTCCATGTTGCCCTCCGCCGTGACTTGGTGGTGGTCCAACTGGCGGTTGTTGTGGTTGCCCCCATGGGAAAGGGAAGAAGTTAAACGGGAACATTTGAAACTGTCGGTGGGAACGAAACATGTGCATTCTCCTTTCTTCAGTAAAACCATTCACTCCCACCATATGAAAGAAAAGGTCATTAGGTGTTTGACCATTTTTTTCTATATACGGTCTGAAGACTTAAAAGTTTTTGAATTGGTAGAAAGTGATATATAAAAAACACGAGCAGTTATTTGCTCGTGTCGGTCAATCCATCATCTATTTCTACTTAATAGCCAAAATCCCAATTAACGTCCTCTTCGTATTTCACATGTGTTACATTTTCATACTCTACTTCTTTGTCGTCCAGAGTAAGGATGACTTTTTTCGTATCACTATCTTGTTTTACGTGCTGAAGAATTTCTTCACTAACATTTTCAATTGCTGTAACTTCTTGGTCATGTTGGAATAACATTAAGGTACCCACTCGTTTTTGACACCCTTCTTTCAAATTTTTTCACGTATTGAATTCTAACATGTTTTATAAAAAAATCTAGTAGGAAATGTTATCCTTCAAAAAATGGTCCAAAAAAGCCCAATGTCAGGATCGAGACATTGGGAGGCTTTTCATCGTTACAGAAAGTTTAAGTTCAATAAAGTGTTAAAGTATTCTCTTTACCGTTTTTTTGGTGTCTAGCTCCAAGCGCCATCAGCTCGGGTCGCTTCGGCCCAGATGGAAGTCTCCTCGCAGGTCTCCAGCGCCCTTGACTTAAGGACTTGCGCTTTGCGCTTTTCTTATCGAGTGAGCTTTTCAACTTTTTTTGTTTCTAAATCGACGCTATACCAACTCGTCTTGTTCCCTCCATCGACGGAGTACACTCGTAAGATGTAGCGATTCCCCTCTTTATGGTCATATTGTACGACCGTATCATCCGGGTTCGCTTTTACATAGTTTGAGACTAGACGTTCAGCCTCTCGCGTTTCTAATTCATTGTCATCACGACCAAATCGCACTTGTCTCCTTGACTCCAATAGAAGTTCATCAGAGGTTTGACTTTCATCGAAATTCGTATGTTCTAGACCCGCCGATTGTTCTTCTAACTGATCATTCGATAAATATTGGCAGCCCATTAAAGGCACGATAAGAAAAAACGATAGCAAACGTTTCACTCAAAAGTCCTCCTTGTTTTTTCTTATCGTTTGGAGGGGGCGTGAAAAATATACACCAAAACCTCCTGTAAGTAGGAGGTCTCAACACAAACATACGCTTAGCGCATAAATTCCACAAGCAATCTTTAAGTCGCTCAGCATTATGTGTGCTGATAATAATTGGCTTTTATCTAATGGATTGTTACTTTTAATGTGTTAAAAATTCATTGTTGAGAATCGTTCGCTAATCGCTAGGAGCCGAAAGTAGACAGCTCCCCGCGGAAAGCAAGTGCCCGTAGCGCAATGTTCAGAATTCATTATTGGAAATGCAACAATTTATACGAAAACAGCCTAATAATTAAAATCTCCAAATGGAAGTGGCAACAAAAAAACCTCCTGATTTCAGGAGGTTTTCATCTGTCGACAAGCGGAGTGAGGAGTGTATCCCGTTCTTCCACTTGTCTATCAGTTTACGTATGAAAAATGAAATTAACAAGAAATAAAAGCGCAATGATATAAAGAGGAAAAGCGATTTCATTTCTTCGTTTCATAAATAGTTTCAAAATAGGATAAGCGATAAATCCGAATGCCATCCCATCAACGATGCTATAAGTTAATGGAATGAATGCGATGATTAAAAAGGCTGGAAAACTTTCGGTAAAGTCTTTTAAGTCGATATGTTGAATGCTTTGAACCATCAACCCGCCGATTAAGATTAAAATCGGTGCGATGGCGCTATCAGGTATCACTTTAATCACTGGTAAAAAGAACAACGATAATAGGAACAACAAGCCTGTCGTAATAGCTGTTAATCCCGTTCTTCCTCCTGCTGTAATACCAGCTGTCGTCTCGGCAGTAGAGACTGTTGGACTTGAACCGAATAAGCCGCAAGTGGCAGCGGAAATAGCATTCGCTTGAAAGGCACGACGATAGCTTCCCGGTTGGTTGATCATGTCAACATGACCGTGAATAAGGCCAATGTTTTCAAAGACGATCACCATCGTTAGGGAAAAAGTCGCAGTCCAAAAGACAATATCACCGATTCGCTCAAATGACATGGCGCCTAAGACATCGCCATATTGTTGGAATGAAACACTTTCATTCATCTTAGGACTCTCCATAAGGCCTAGCATCCAAGCGAGCAAAGCACCAAATACCATGCTAAATAGAAAGTTTCCTGGTACACCGCGTGCAAACAGAACAACCGTTACAATTAGAGTCAAAATGGTTGCCATCGTGTGGGGGGCGGTTAAATTTCCTAATGCTACGAATGTTTCCTCATTGGAAACAACGAGACCACCTTTTTGCAAACCGATAAACGTCAAAAATATTCCAATTCCGACAGTAATCGCATGCTTTAACGAATCAGGAATTGCATCCGTTAAAATGGAAGATAGCTTCGTAAAGGCAATAAGAATGAACAGCAACCCCGAAACAAATACAACAGCTAAACCTTCTTGCCATGTTAGCCCCATCGATTGACATATCGTAAAGGTAAACAGCGCATTTACGCCCATTCCCGGAACAACAATAATCGGTGTGTTGGACATAAATCCCATTAATAAACAGCCGACGACTGAACTTAAAACAGTCGCTAAAATGCCCGCTTCAATCGGAATGCCGGCATCGGATAAAATGGATGCGTTCACAGCGACGATATATACAATCGTGAAAAACGCGACTAAACCAGCGAGAAGCTCCTTCTGTACGCTTGTTCCTCGTTCGGTAAGGTTAAAAAACTTATTCACTTTTCGTCCTTCCTTATTAAGTTACCCTCGACCCAACCCGTTGAATCAGCTCTTGCTGAATCACAATAAGCATTATAACAAGTCTGACGTCTTATTTCATTAGAAAAATGAAAAAATCTCAAAAACATTGTTTAACCCCCTCGAGAAGGAAGATGGTTATACTTTTGCCAATTCTGATTTTTTTATTAAAAGGACGTAAAATTAACCGATATAATAAAGGAGAGTATCGTTTAGGGAAGGAAGAAGATGATGAATCAGAAGGATATTTTACTTGAAACGGGTACAAACGAGCTTGAAATTGTGGAGTTTATCGTAGGTGAAAATAAGTTCGGTATTAATGTGATGAAAGTAAAAGAAATCATTCAACCGTTACCTGTTACACCGGTTCCACATGCTCATCGTTACGTTGAAGGAATCATTGAGCTACGTGGGGAAGTTTTACCGGTAGTAAACGTGGCGCGTGCAATTGGAAATGATCAAGAATTTACAGAAAAAGATAAATTAATTGTAACAGAATTTAACAAGATGAAAGTTGTCTTCCGCGTGCATACAGTGACACAAATCCATCGTGTTTCTTGGGCGCAAATTGAAAAGCCTTCTGAAATGTATCAAGGCTTAGAAACTCAAATTACTGGGGTTGTTAAAATCAACGGAGAGATGATTCTACTTCTTGATTTTGAGCGAATTGTCGTTGATATTAACCCTGAGTCCGCGATTCAAAAAGACAAATTACGCAATACAATCGCAAGAGATCGCTCTGGTAAGAAAATTGTCGTAGCAGAAGATTCACCACTTCTTCGTCAACTTTTGAATGAGACGTTAACAGAAGCGGGATTTAGACATATTGAATTTTTTGAGAATGGGAAAGATGCCTTCGAATATTTACAAGGCTTCGTCGATGGTGAAAAATCTATCGGAGACTACGTTGACCTTTTAATTACAGATATTGAGATGCCGCAAATGGATGGCTTGCATTTAACGAAGCGTGTGAAAGAAACACCAGAATTAGAAGCACTTCCAATTATTATTTTCTCATCGTTAATTACGGATGACTTACGACATAAAGGGCAACAAGTTGGAGTAAACGCTCAAGTAAGTAAACCAGAAATTCATACGTTAGTAGAAAAAATGGATGACCTTTTATTTGCATAATTTAGGAAGTGCAAATTTCATATAACATGAATAAAGACCTAAAGAATGGAGGAATTCAGCATTCTTTAGGTCTAATTTTTTTCATCTAAATGATTTACACAAATTTTTTTTTATATGAGTTAAGAAGTTGCTCGCTCCTACTGAACCTGCTCGCCAGTTCTCCAGCAATTAATAATAGCTTTCCCCAAGACGTTTAAATACCGGTTTTTCATATGTAGGCTTAGATTTCCGGTTGCGTGATGATGACTTAAGCTCTTTGATCCCAACATAGCTTTGCAAAATACTTTTCGCCTTTGAAAGAGAGAGTTTCGTTTTAGGATTTCGATATGAATGATTTAAGGAACCAAGATGCGGGAGGTTTTGGAAGTCTTCTTTTGTAGGGGGCATATGAAAATAATATTGTCCCGCAGATACGAGTACATCTGATTGTTGCTTACTCAAACGAGGGTTGTTCGAAAAATGCAAGCCCTTTTTCATTGCTTTACCTTCCGACAAAAGCTTTTGAAGAGATTTCTTTTTTAAGAGGTATAAAAATTTTGGGTCAGGTGCGGTCTTCGCGTGGCGGTTTACGACATAAATCGCTTGGGCAATCGTTTCAGTTGAGTGATCATTGGTCATACTTCGATTACTGTCATCCATAGCAAATTCTCCTTTGTTTTAAAATCACAATGAGTTTCATTTCTACCCTTCATAAGAAGGCCTCGTCTTTACGGATAAGGCTCCCTACATTTAAGTTTCTTACCTAAATTATACTTTCATGCGTAGAAAATGCAACCAATAGTTAAGGATTTAAGTGTAAGAGTAGGGCTGTTCAAAAAAACAGCCCCTAAATTTCGGTAACGAATTTTTTTTCAAGGACTCATTTTGGCTACGAGCGTCTAGCTCACTACCTTTGACTCATTTTGCTCTAGATGGAGACGCCTCCACCTAAAAATCTGTTTATGCATGTTGTTTTTGTTCTTCGTCCATTATTTGCTCTTTTCGCGGTAGAAAGATGGCATAAAAGATAAAAATCATAAATAAAATAATGGCCATTCCGAAATATAAATAATCGACGTTTGCGATTAGCTTCGGGAATAACACCGCTATTACCGCTAATGTAGCGGATTGGGCCAGCATCGTAACTGGATCGATCCAGCCGCTCACACGTCCCATGAGCTTCGGATGAACAATTTTAGGCATCCAGCCACCAATGACGATATTGACTGGACCGATACACATTCCTAGGAGGCTCGCCATGACCAGAAATGTCCAAACATTTTGAGTCATTCCAAGCAAACATATTAGTAAACTGGCGAGGAAAATGGGCATAATAAAAAGCAAATAAGGTTGAACTTTTTTCGCTAAAAACGTTGAGCATGCACTTCCGATAAATAAGCCAGCACCGAGACAAATGGCAAAAAAGGAAGCGTACATTTCGTATTCCATCGGAGCTAACTCATATTTCATCGTAAACATTGGTAAGATAGCAAAAGCACCTTGGAAAAAGCCAAAAATAAAAAAGCCGAAAATAATAAGGGATAATAAGCGATTCTTTACAATATATCGCATGCCAAGCTTAAAATCTTTCATCGTTGATTGCAGCCGTAAATGTTTCCTTTTTAACGGACCGTTTGGCATTCGTACGGCACGAGGAATTTTGCACGAACGAATGAGTAAGGCTGAAGCGATAAAGCTAACACCATCAACGATGACAGCACCGTGAATGCCTATCCACTTATACGTAAGGGCACCTAACCCGACTCCAAACACCATAAATAAACTAAATAAAATTTGGTTTAGACCAGCTGCCGTAGCGTATTGATCTTTTCTTAAAATGCCTTGAACGAGACTCGTTTCGGCTGGGAAGAAAAATTTCGTAACCGCGCTTCGTAAAAATAAGATGAAGAAAATAAGCGGCAAGGATTCCGTAAGGAGTGTTAAAAATAAAACAACTGTTAAACCAGCACGAATCCAGTCGCACCATTCCGCAATGACCTTTCTGTCAAGCCGATCTGCGACAACACCAACAATAAAAAAAACAAACAATGTCGGTAACGAATACATAAGCTCTGCTAATGTTGCATAATACGGCTGGTCACTAAAATGGTCTAACAAATAAAAGGCGAAAGCCATGTTTCCGACTGTGGATCCCATTTGTGAAGTGAGTGCAGCAAAAAACAATTTGACAAAGTTGCGATTTTTAAAAATATCCATTGTTACGCTCCCCAAATGTTTCTAAATACTGTATCCTTTTCCACTATAACACGTAGGAATTATTCCTTAAAGGTGAATAAATACTTCAGTCCCATTTGGTACGAGAGAAGCCAATTCGAGAACGTCATGATTAAACATGCGGATACACCCTTTTGATACCGCTTTTCCAATTGACGTAGGATCATTCGTTCCATGAATGCCGTAATGCATTTTTGATAAACTAAGCCACATAGAGCCAAAAGGACCTCCTGGATTTGGGGCACGGTTCACAATTACAAATGAGCCAATTGGAGTTTCTGATAACATCGCTCCAACAGCAATTGGATATGATTTTATGAATACTTTATCTTTATAAAGCCTTAACAAGCGTTCGCCAATCGAAACATCAATCTTATAAGGAATCGTCTGCGGATCTTGTAAATTTGGAATATTAATCGGCTGACCTGGGTATATAAGGTTAGGATTAATCATTGGATTCGCTTGAATTAAAGTAGCTAAGGAAGTGCGATAGTTTTGAGAAATTTCCGCTAACGTTTCACCTTTTTTGACGAGGTGGATCATAGCTTTCCCTCCATTTATCTAGAAATAAATATGCTATAATGAAATATATTCTTTTAGTTAGGGTGTTGAGACGTTGAATAACAAATATGCGATTATTGACATCGGCTCGAATACGATGAGATTGGTCATTTATGTTGAAGATAAAAGCGGACGATTAAAAGAAGTGGAAAATGTAAAGGCAGTAGCACGCTTACGAAATTATTTAAATGATGATCGCACGTTATCGGATGAAGGGATAAAGATACTGATAAACACATTAAAAGGATTTCAAGAAGTGACGCGTTTTCATAAGCTATCGACTGTCAAATGTGTCGCAACGGCAACGGTCCGACAAGCCATTAATCAATCCGACATTTTATCTGCGGTAAGGGAAAATACTGATTTTCAAATCCGCATTTTATCGGAGTACGAAGAAGCGTATTACGGCTTTTTAGCAGTTGTGAATTCCACTTCATTTCATGAAGGTATTACCATTGATATCGGTGGAGGAAGTACGGAAATAACGTACTTTAAAAACCGTCGGTTACAAGAATTTCATAGCTTTCCGTTTGGAGCACTTTCACTGAAAAAACAGTTCATCAAAGGGGATACGCCTACGAACTCCGAACTGAAGCAAATTCAACAGTTTGTCAAAAGTCAGTTCGATTCTCTTCCTTGGTTGAAAAAGAAAAACTTGCCGATTATCGCCATTGGAGGAAGTGCACGAAACTTAGTTCAAATCGATCAAGCTATGCGCCAATACCCTTTATCAACTTTACACCAATACGCGATGACACCGAAGGACATTGGGCAAGTGCAAAGTTATTTGAAATCATTATCATTTGATAAATTACAAAGAGTCGATGGACTATCGAAAGACCGTGCGGATATTATCGTTCCATCAACGGAAGTGTTTATCCAATTATGCGAAGTTGTCGAGCCGACCACGTTTGTCCTATCGAGAAAAGGCTTGAGGGATGGGGTATTCTACGAAGAGTTGTTAAAACAGTTCGGTCGAACGACATTTCCGAAAGTGATGGAAGAAAGCTTCCAAGAGTTAGCCGTGGAATATGACATCGATATTCAACATTCTTTGCAAGTTACGAGTTTATTAATGACATTTGTGGATAAATTACAAAAAATATATCCGATTGACTTAAGCAGTAGCGATTTTCAATTGCTTCGTTACAGCTCGTTCGTCTACAACTTAGGACAATACATCGATTCAGAATCGAGCAGTCAACATACTTTCTATTTACTATCCAACCGTACAATTGACGGATTCATGCACAAAGATCAATTAACATTAGCTCTTGTCGCATCATTTAAAAACCATGCTACATTCAAACAGTACGTCCAATCATTCCAAGATTGGTTTACGAAGGACGAACAGAAAAAACTTCGATTTATGGGCGCCGTATTAAAGTTCACGTATTGTTTAAATGCGACAAAACGAAATATCGTGAAAGATATGATGGTTATGCCAGTGGATCAAGAGACAATGAAAATGACGTTTTATTGTGACCAAAATTGGCAGCCAGAAGAATATCAGGTAGAAAAACAGAAAAAACATTTAGAAAAAGTGTTAAAACAGAAAGTCAAGCTGGAATTTAAGTCCCATAAAGAGCAAATGATGCACATTGGGTAACAGAAGTTCTCCACTTCTGTTTCTATACCTATTATTGTTAGAAAATTAACACTTTTGGAAGCCTCTTATTTTAACTAAATTTATACAAAATTAACATGAAATTAACATTCTGTTGGCAGGACAATGATATGATGGTGTAGAGAAATAGATATATTAGGATGAAGGGTGATGGCCATGACAATCTTAACAGATAAAGCGATGGAACTAGGAAATCCAAAGTATTACAACAACCGTGAACTAAGTTGGCTAGCCTTTAACGAACGTGTTTTAGAAGAATCAGCGGACAAACGAAACCCGTTATTAGAACGAATGAAATTTTTAGCCATTTTTAGCTCCAATTTAGACGAGTTCTTTATGGTGCGTGTAGCGGGTTTAAAGGATCAAGTGAAAGCTGGATTTAATAAGCCTGAGAATAAAGCCGGATTAACACCGAAGGAACAGCTTGCAAAAATTGCTACAAAAAATCACATCCTTGTCGAGCGGCAATATCATATCTACCAGCATCAAATCTTGCCGAAATTACAAGAGGAGAATGTACATTTTAAACAAATACATGAGCTTACAAGTGAACAACTAAATAAGCTAGAGAAATACTTTGATGATCAAATTTTCCCCGTTTTAACACCGATGGCAGTGGATGCATACCGTCCGTTTCCGATGTTATTAAATAAAAGTTTGAATTTAGCGATTCTTTTAGAAGACGAGTATGAAGATGAAGATGCTCGATATAAAACGGCAATCGTTCAAGTGCCCTCTGTATTAGATCGTTTCATTGAGTTGGAAAATAAGCATGAACAGCGTATCTTTATTATGCTGGAAGAAGTTATAAGTCATTTTATACATAAACTATTTTTAGGCTTTAATGTTGTTTCAGTAACGGAATTCCGTATTACGCGAAATGCGGATTTAACGATTCATGAAGAAGGGGCACGTGACCTTTTAAAAGAAATTGAAAAAGAGCTAAAGAAAAGAAAATGGGGTTCAGCCGTTCGTTTAGAGGTCAAAAAATACGGAAGTGACGACCGTATAACGAAGTATTTACTACATGAATTAGAAATTCATGAAAAGGATGTATATGAAATCGATGGACCGCTCGATTTAACCTTTTTATTCGGTTTTTATAAAGAATTAACAGCAACGCACGAGCATTTGACATACGAAGCCTTAATCCCACAGCCGCCACGCGATATGGATTTTTCAGATGATATTTTTGAAGTGGCTTCTGAAAAAGACATCCTACTTCATCATCCATACGAATCATTTGAACCAGTTGTGGATTTTGTTGCTGATGCTGCAGATGACCCAGATGTACTTGCCATTAAACAAACACTTTACCGTGTAAGTGGGGATTCCCCAATTATTGAAGCGCTTAAACGTGCAGCGGAAAACGGGAAGCAAGTAACAGTTCTCGTTGAATTAAAAGCTCGTTTCGATGAAGAAAACAACGTGCAATGGGCAAAGGAATTAGAAAAGGCTGGCTGTCATGTCATTTATGGGATGACGTATTTGAAAACCCATAGCAAGATTACACTAGTTGTTCGCCGGAAAAATGACCGCATAGAACGCTTTGTCCACTTAGGAACGGGTAACTACAACGATCAAACTGCGAAAATTTATACGGACATGGGGTTAATCACATCGAAGCATAAATTTGGCATCGATGCGACCAACTTCTTTAATTACTTAAGTGGCTATACGGAAAAGCCGACCTTTCATCATATTTCGGTTGCACCGTTTGACATTCGTCGTGAGTTCATTAATCTAATCGATGAAGAAATTCAGTTCCAGCAAAAGTACGGAAACGGTCGGATCATAGCCAAAATGAACTCTTTAACAGATAAAGCGCTTATTATGAAACTTTATGAGGCATCGTGTGCCGGTGTTAAAATCGATCTCGTCGTTCGTGGAATTTGCTGTTTACGCCCAGGAATTAAAGGTGTAAGTGAAAATATTAAAGTCAGAAGTATCGTCGGTCGATTTTTAGAGCATAGTCGTATTTATTATTTCCATCACAATGGAGAAGAGAAGATGTTCTTATCTTCTGCCGATATGATGACGCGAAATATGGTAAAGCGTGTGGAAATTTTATTCCCAATCTTTGATGGAGATTTAAAAAAGCGTTTAAATAAAATGCTTTCTGTCACTTTATCAGATAATGTAAAAGCGCGTGAACAAGATGAACATGGGGTTTATCAATATGTGAAACGTGAGCCGAATGAGCCGGAAATGGACTCCCAATTAATCCTATTTAATATGGCGTACAACGTGCTAGAAGATGAGGAATAAAAAAAGTCAGAACGACCTTTATTAGGTCGTTTCTGGCTTTTTATGTTTATTGTTACAGAAAGTTTGAGTTCAATATAGTGTTAAAGTATTCACTTTACAGTTTTTTTTGGTGTCTAGCTCCAAGCGCCATCAGCTCGGGTCGCTTGGCCCTGCTGCGGCGACGGAAGCCTCCTCGCAGGTCCTCCAGTGCCCTTCGCCTAAGGACTTGCGCTTTTCTTAGTCATTATTTATTCATGCGATTGAAGGGTGAAAACGGTTAGTTCAGGCACGGAGAGGAATCGGTATGGAAGTCTTGTTGTCCCAAGGCCTCGATTAACATAGAGTATGGTCTGATCGACTTCATAAATACCTTCATGAAAGTCTTCAGCATACGGTGGTGTATACAAAGGACCAAAAAATGGAATTTTAATTTGTCCACCATGCGAATGACCAGAGAGTTGTAGGTGAACTTGGAAGTGTTTCGCAAAATGGAGTGCATCTGGTTCGTGAGCAAGTAGGATTGTAAACGTATCAGAATTAACATCTCCCAATGTTCGTTCCCAATCAGGTCGTCCGAGTATAAGGTCGTCAATTCCGGCTATAACAATTTTTTCTTGTTGGTCATTCACGACATCCACTGCTTGATTTTGCAATAATGTAAATCCACTGCTATTCATTATTTCCGCATAAATGTCTGTGCCATAGCCACCGTGATCATGATTTCCGAAAATCGCATATTTCCCTAGAGGAGCAGTCAATTTTTGTAATACGGGCACAATCTCTTCAACACGACTGTAGCGATTTGCTTCATCAATTAAATCACCAGTGAAAACAATAATATCTGGCTTTTGTGCATTAATAGACTGAACGATTTCTTCCAATCGTTCAATGGTGAAAAACTCATTTAAATGCGTATCACTAAACTGAACAATCTTCTTACCGTTAAAGCTGTTCGGGATTTTATTGTGTAAAATGGATTGACGGGTAAGAGACAAGCGTTTCGGTTCAATAAATCGGGCGTAGCCGTATCCTCCAGTTGCCAAAATAGCACCGGCCAAAATGGACCCGACGAAACGCTTTAAAAATTCTCGTCTTGAAAACTGTAAATTGCTCATTTTATCAACCAATCTATTGAATTCATTGTCCCATCATTATAGCATGGGAAAGAAATTCTCGTCGATTGTAAAAGAAGTGAGAAAATACTGAAAAAATATGTTAAAATATGAATGGGTATTCATTCATTTTGAGGGGGATGGAGAATGGAGAAAAAAGTAATAATTATTACAGGTGGATCAAGCGGTATGGGGAAAGCGATGGCAAAGCGCTTTGCTCAAGATGGGGCATATGTTGTCATCACAGGTCGAAATGAAGAGCGATTACAAGAAACGAAGCAAGAAATTGAGACGTTTGATGGACAAGTTTTACCATTTCAAATGGATGTTCGAGAGCCAGAACATGTTGGGAAAATGGTGGAAGTCGTTGATGAAACATTTGGAAGAATTGATTCGCTTGTGAATAACGCGGCTGGTAACTTTATTTGTCCAGCTGAAAAACTTTCTGTAAATGGATGGAATTCAGTTATTAATATCGTATTAAATGGGACATTTTATTGTAGTTCAGCTGTCGGAAATTATTGGATTGAAAAGGGCATTAAAGGGTCGATTTTAAATATGGTAGCTACGTATGCTTGGAATGCAGGAGCTGGAGTCATTCACTCTGCTTCAGCTAAAGCAGGTGTATTAACAATGACTCGCACGTTAGCTGTGGAATGGGGAAGAAAGTATGGCATTCGCTGCAATGCGATTGCACCAGGACCTATTGAGCGTACAGGCGGTGCTGACAAATTATTTATTTCAGAAGAAGCTGCGAAAAGAACCTTGCAAAGCGTTCCACTCGGACGTCTCGGAACTCCGGAGGAAATCGCTTCATTAGCTGCCTTTTTGCTTTCGGATGAAGCCGCTTACATCAATGGGGAATGTATCACGATGGATGGCGGACAATGGCTCAACCAGTTCCCTTTCTAATATAATAGGGGGGACGATAGTTATTTAAGAAGGAGATGCCAATCAAAAGGCATCTCCTTCTCTTTTGATATACACCTAGAGCGCTCATGACCTTAATCGTGTGCTATAATATGTTTCAAAAAGAACGAATGGTGAGGCGATATGTATGGATCCATTAGATGTATTAACCAACCTTGAGAAAGTGGAACCATATTTTCAAGCAATTTTCAGTGCAGATGAACAAAAAGTGGTCGGATACGAACTTTTAGGAAGAATTCAACTAGAAGATGATGTGCATAGTTTAGGCCCCTTCTTTCAAGATGAATCGGTCCCGGAAGAATATAAAATTGAAGTAGATAATGACTTGTTAAAGAAGGCTATTCAACGCATTCAAGAAGAAGATGAAGATATCCTTCTTTTTGTGAATCGTGATGTCAATTCGCTTATGGCTGACCGAGGGGAAAGTTTTTTGCAAATTCTTTTTGAGGAAAAGGAAAACGGGTTTGCGATAGAACGTGTCGTGATGGAAATTACCGAACACGATTACAAGGGAGACATGAATCAACTTCAACACTTACTCACCTATATACAAACGTGTGGGGTAAAAATAGCGGTAGCGAACATTGGGAAAGATAATAGCAATTTAGAGCGAATTGGGCAGCTGTCTCCAAATATTTTAAAGATTGATTTAAGGCAGCTAAAACGCTCTTCGCCATCATCCACTTTCTTTGATGTGTTATACTCCATTTCTCTTTTAGCTCGTAAAATTGGTGCAACCCTGTTATATGAAGATATTGAAGTCAATCATCAGTTGCACCATGCTTGGAAAAATGGTGGTCGCTATTTTCAAGGCTATTATTTACATCGGCCGTCTTCTCAGTTTATCGATCGTGATTTACAGAAGGAAAAACTACGTTCTGAATTTCACCGCTTCATCACCCATGAAAAACAACGACTGGAGACATTATTTGAGCATTCACAGCAGTTTCACTTGAAACTAACTAATTTATTGAACAAATACCGAAAACATTCAATCGATTACAACGAACTCATTCAGCTTTTAGCCCATGACTTGACTAATGAAAGCTTTCGGATTTATATTTGCGACGAAGATGGGTTTCAACAGTCAGGAAATGTATTTAAAGGGGAAAACGGGTGGATCATTCAGCCTCAATATATGATGAAAAACTGGAGCTGGCGACCATATTTCCTTGAGAATATATTAAATATGCGTGTCAATAAGCGAGGGTTTTTCAGTGATTTATACAGTGACATTGAAACAGGCGAAACCATTCGAACATTTTCTTATCCTATTAATGAAAAACACTTCTTATTCGTCGACGTGCCTTATGCATACTTGTTTGAACATGACGGCTTGTTATGAGTAGAAAACATTGTCTGCATACCACTAAGCCTTACTAGACAAACTAAAGGGTAAATCAACGAAAAAAGGCAGGGGTATGTATGCAATACATGAATTTTATACTCGGTATACTTGCGTTAATCATCTTAATTACTTCCTTCATTTTAACCATGCGTGCTGGTAAGTTAGTCGATGCACGCCAAAGTGAATACGACTCGAGCATTAACGAAAAAGTAGAAGGGCGACCTTATTTGCGAAATCCTATTTTTATCGCCTACTTAGTAGGAATTGGAGTCGTCCTGTTCTACTTAATTTATATTGGTTTATCAAGTTCGTGGTAATCGAACCGGCTAGTGCCGGTTCTTTTTTTATTGTTACAGAAAATTTAAGTTCAATAAATTGTTAAAGTATTCTCTTTACCGTTTTTTTTGGTGTCTAGCTCCAAACACCATCAGCTTGGGTCGCTTCGGCCCTGCGCCTAAGGACTTGCGCTTTGCGCTTTTCTTATTTAGTTATAGCATTATAGTGTGAAAGGCGGATGCTTTCAAATTTGTACACGACGTGTTGAATCATGAAGAAGTGCCCCTTACCTTGAATGCTCCTCTGATTCCACCTGATAAGTATTCATCAATTCAAGCCTAGGAAGAATGTGTTACGAAACCAACCTTTACAAATGAGTCTTATTTTATTTCTTTTTCACACGATTTCATGATGTGTCCTTGTTGATTTTATTCTGAAGGCAAATTTCGTGTTATTTTTCACTCAAGTCGGGAATAGGTTGTAATAGGAAGGTGATTTCTGTTGAAATGTGTTAGTTTTTTACGAAAGGTCTTACATTTGTTTCGGAAGAATTTCCTTTACAATAAGAATAAGTACGGTTGTTCCATTACAGGAGGGGATATGATGAGATGGATGGCAATGGTTGGAATGATCTGTTTTCTAACATTTGGACAAGCATTATCGACTTATGCAGAAACGAGCTGGACGAAGGAAGAAGCGATTGAAACAACGAAGAATGCGTTCCAAGCGCAAGTGTCACTAACCGAGCAAGAACGAACGAAAACAGATATACGATCGATTTTAACGAATTACTTTACAGAAGACTTTATTCAGGATTATATGAACGAAGTCGTCATGCAAGGTGAGGAAAATTATATCGTTTATGCGACAGATATACCGACGATGACCATTCCATTTTACGAGTATGAGGCTCCGTTTACATTTAAGCAAGAAGAAAAACGATATCATTTATATCAATTCTTTCCAAAAACGACGGAGGGTCCCGTATCTTATGATGATCATTATGAAATGATTACATTTGAAAATGAACAAGGAAAATGGAAAGTGGACAAAATATCCATAATGGATGAGAAGCCGGTTATAGAAAAGGAAACGAAAACGAGTGATGTTCAGGTGCCAACTCTTTCCTTTTTACCTCCTTATTGGACAATTAAACATATTTTACTCGCTTTTTAATGAAATAGCTTGACAATGACATTGATAATCATTATCATTAATAATGTATTCTCGCTAAAACAAACCCCGCTCCCCCTAAGGGAATAAAAAGCTTCGGCATTTTCGCCGAAGCTTTTTGTATTTAAGAAATTGAATATAAATTAAAAATCGCACCCTCGACTTGTTCAAGGGTGCTTTATCGTATCAACATATAACGAAGTGGTTTAGTCTTCAATCGATAGAAGGCTTGCTAGCTTTTTTAAATCAAAACCAATGACCAATTCTTCACCAACGCGTATTGTAGGTGTCGAATAGGCTTCAAACTCATTGATCATACGGTTGCGAGCATCCATATCGGTTGAAACATCGAACTCTTCGTATGAAATATTGTGATGATCAAGATATTGTTTGACCACTTTACATGGTGGACAATCAGGTTGTGTGTATACTTCAACGTTTTGCTTCATGTTGATTTTGTAACTCCTTTTCTTTTTTCCAATAGTAGTCGACGAGACCCATTGCGCTTACTTGTAAGTCAATGGCCAATAGTTCATAAATTGGATGGTTTCGTTGAACGCCTTTTTCGTCCAGGACTGTGTAGACGCGCTTTTTCAATTCTTCTTCTACACTTTCCATCGCTTTCTTAAAATCGCCTTTCGGTGCGTTTTCAATGCCAACCTTTCCCGCTTCTACAAATAGAGGTATCCATTTTTCCATCGCTTGATACACTTTTTCAGGTTCGTTACATACGCCGAAATGACTAAAATAAATTGCATCTACGTTCATGTTTTTCATCAAGTTCGTCGATTGCATTGTTGCTTCTGGATCGAATTGATTAGGTGATGTAGCAGGTATGATGAAATCAATACCGTCGCCTTTTAATTCCTCGTAATAGATTCCCACTGTATCTCCTGAGAATATTCCATTTGAAACCGAGTCATGAATGCTGAAATGATGTCTTGCGTGTCCAGGTGTATCGTAGAATGTCAACGTACATTCGTCGCTAATAGACAATGTTTCCTGATGATCTCTCACAAGAATGCGGTCCTCAGGTATAGGAACAATCGGATCGAATAATTGATCAAACTCATCTCCATAAACAGCACGCGCTCCTTGAATTAAACGAGAAGGGTCGATTAAATGGCGCGCTCCCTTCGGATGAACAACGACTTTAGCGTTCGGACAATATTGTAACATGAACCCTGCGCCGCCTGCATGGTCTAAGTGGATGTGCGTAACAATAATATATTCAATATCTTTTGGATCAAGTTGTAATTCCTTTAAACCGTTTAAAATATGTGGAACTGAAGGACTTGCCGACGTTTCAATAATGGTTAGCTTGTCCTCTTTTAACACATATGTACCAGTACGTCCTGGGCGCCCTAAATCGTAGGCATCAATTAAAAATAAACGATCAGTAATTCGTTGTACTTCTTTCATATTTATCCCTCCCATCTTATTGTAAGCCTTTTCTTCTAGGCGTGTAAATTATTTTGAAAAGATTGATTAAAAAGAGGAAACAAGTGGCTATCCTTGTAATATCGATAGTAAGGAGGGGGATTTTGTCTTGAAATACCCGATCGTTATTTGTCCAACATGTCAAAACGAACAGCCGATAACGAGTGTGTTAACGGCACAGTCCAACCAAAATGTCATTTATGAGTGCTCAAAATGTCATTATGAACTGAAAAACATTCGGACGAAAAAAGGATAAAAAACTAAATTTTTTTTGCAACAATTTATTCGTTGGCTTCGTTAATAAATTAGAGGGGTTAAAGGAGATGCATAATGACCGAACCGTACACGTTTTATAATATGTCGGAACGTCACATGGACTTTGAAACGGTAGTTACACGGTTAAAGCAATTTATGCAGAAAGATCCACGGTCTCTGTACGTGTTGTCTGTTGGAACGGACTCACACGTACATCAGCATGAAACAAAATTTATAACTGCCATTCATTTACACCGAGTAGGGAAAGGTGCTTGGGGGTGTCTTAGGAATTATCAGTTACTAAGACAAGTAAAAAGTGTAAGAGAAAAAATATCACTTGAAACATCTTTAAGTCAAGAAATCGCGTACTTCTTTATCACAGAGTATTTAGACGAATTATTGGAGGTAGTTTTACCGTACCACCAAGAAGGCGGAGACTTACGCTTTGAGGTTCATCTCGATATTGGAAAAAGGGGTATTACGAAAGAATTGATCCAAGAGATGACAGGTCGTATAACTGCGATGGGCGTAAGAGCTAAAATTAAGCCGGATTCATACACGGCATTTAGTTACGCGAATCGGTACACGAAATAGGATGAAGGAGGAATTCAAATGACAACAGCTGTTCATTTTTTAACGAAAGAGGACCAACAGTTACTCGTTGATGTTCTATTAAATCAAGAATATGCACTAGAACTAGTTGAAAGTGAGCTCCACGATATCGAAAACGGAAATAAACATGTCGACTTTCAAAAGTATCAAAAATTAGTAAGCTTATACGATAAATTGCGAATTGACGCAATTCTTACATAAACAGCACTCTACAGGGTGCTGTTTTTTATATCGTTTATTTAGTACTAATAAATGCATTGAGCAAAGAATGGAGGGGCTTGACTCGTGGGATGAAAAGTGGAGGAGAAACGAGACAAGGAAAGCGTTAACTATAATCAAGAATAATAATTTTTAAGACTTAAATTTCTTTGGTTCGATAACATCTAATTTTTCACTGTAAAATGATAAAAAATAAACAGATGAAAGAACTATGCAATTTAAAATGAAAGCGCATACAATAATAGTGGAGGAGAAACGAGACAAGGAAAGCGTTAACTATAATCAAGAATAATAATTTATAAGACTTAAATTACTTCGGTTCGATAACATCTAATTTTTCACTGTAAAATGATGAAAAATAAACAGATGAAAGAACTATGCAATTTAAATGAAAGCGCATACAATAATAGTGGAGGAAAATTAAACGAATACGTGAAGAATATGTTAAGATAGAAGTAGAAGTTTTACATCCTCTTTCCGTGGGTATAAAAATGAATTGGAGACAAAGATGGAGAGGAAGTATGAAAATGTTTAGTGTTCAATCGGATAAATTAGTTGGAACGACAATTGGAGAGTTAATCATTCCAGCGGATAAAGTAGCACATGTACAAATGGGGAATAATTTACAACATGCTTTGCTTGTACTTACGAAAACAGGGTATACGGCCGTTCCTGTTTTAGATGCACAGTATCGTTTACACGGATTAATTAGCACAAATCGAATCATGGATTCCGTTTTAGGGCTAGAACGGTTTGAAATGGAACGACTAGAAGGAATGTGTGTCGAAGAAGTGATGAACACAGACATCCCTCGATTGTTTGTGGGTGATGAATTAATTAAAGCGCTAAAACTTGTGATAAATCACCCGTTCGTTTGCGTCACAAACGAAGATGGCGTATTAGAAGGAATTTTCACTCGACGTGTCATATTAAAACATTTACACAAGCATGTTCGATCTATGAACAAATAAAAACGAATAAAAGGTGCGCATGAAAAATTTGCGCACCTTTTTTATTGTTACAGAAAGTTTAAGTGCAATAAAGTGTTAACGTATTCTCTTTACAGCTTTTTGGGTGTCTAGCTCCATGCGCCATCGGCTCGGTTCGCTTCGGCCCTGCTGTGGCGAGGAAGGATCCTCGCAGGTCCTCCAGCGCCCTTCGTCTAAGGACTTGCGCTTTGTGCTTTTCTTACGTATCTTTCAAAAGATAGGGCTTTTGATGTAGAAAAGATAAGTCGGATAGTGAAGAGAGAAATTGGATGCGAACTAGTATAATGGAAAGAAAGAGAGAGGAGGGGTTTTGTTGGAAAAGGCGTTGAAGCAGGAATATACAAATAATCAACGAAAACAAACGAAACGACCGTTCGTCTTAGCGGCTGTTATGCTTGCGATGTTTATGGCGGCCGTTGAAGCAACAATCGTTTCAACTGCGATGCCATCGATCGTATCTGACCTTGGAGGTTTTTCAAAATATAGCTGGATTTTTTCGGCTTATTTATTAATGAATGCGATTACTGTTTTAATTTATGGGAAGTTATCGGATATTTTTGGTCGAAAACCGGTTCTAACAGTTGGAATCATCATCTTTTTAGTCGGGTCCATTTTGTGTGGAACCTCTTCTTCAATGGAGTGGCTCATTTTTTATCGGTTTATTCAAGGAATCGGTGCAGGTGCTGTTATGCCCATTGCATCTACTATTGTGGGAGATATTTATTCAAAAGAGGAACGGGCCAAAATTCAAGGATATTTGTCAAGCATTTGGGGCGTTTCTGCCATTACGGGTCCAGTTTTAGGTGGATTAATTGTTGAATTTACGACTTGGCGATACGTCTTTTGGATTAATGTCCCGATTGGAATCATATCGTTAATTGGTTTACATAGTTTTTTACATGAGCAAATCAATAAACGTTCAACGAAAATCGATTATCATGGTGCATTTCTTATGTTTGTTTCGATAAGCAGCCTTATGATGATACTGGTTGAAGGGGGAGTGCGTTTTGAATGGACTTCTTTTCCGATTGTAGGATTAGGATGTCTTTCTTTAATTACCTTCATCATGTTCATACGACAAGAACAGCGGGCACAAAATCCGATGATGCCTCTTGAAATTTGGAAGCACCGATCGATTCTGATTGCGAACGTTATAGGCTTGACAACGGGTATTATTCTAATAGGAATATCATCGTTTCTTCCAGCTTTCGTACAAGGAGTAATGGGGAAATCTCCAATGGTAGCAGGTTTCACGTTAACGACAATGTCTATCGGCTGGCCAATTGCAGCGACGATTGCCGGTCGACTCATTTTAACGCTCGGTTACCGAAAAACATCTATTTTCGGCGGTATCTTTTTAATCATTGGTGGACTCATTTTCTTTTTTCTTTCGAAAAACGCTGGACCGCTTATGGCGATGGCAGGTTCATTTTTCATTGGAGTGGGGATGGGCCTTTCGTCAACGGCCTTTATAGTCTCAATTCAATCAACTGTTGGATGGGAACAGCGTGGAATTGCAACAGCGACAAATATGTTCATGCGTAATGTAGGAAGCACAATAGGCGCAGCCTTACTTGGTGGGATTATTAATAGTCGACTCGCTCACTATATTGAGGAGAATGATCTTTCCGATCAAGTGGAGTTAAACAATACCCATGCTTTGCTTGATCCTCATGGTGGAGAATCTTTAACAGCGGAAGCGCAAAATATTTTACGAGAAGGATTAAATCTCTCTTTACATCATGCCTATACTACGGTTCTCATCTTTGCTCTTATAAGCTTCTTCCTAATTTTATTCTTTCCTAAAGAGGGGGATCAAGAGACGTGATTCTTACTTAAGTATGTATAGAGAACAAAAAAGAATAGGTGTGTAAAACGATGCGTCCTGCGGAATTTCCAAGCAAACCTTGCCCCCGCAGGACTTAGTATTGGAACTGAAACTGGACAATCTTTTCTCAAGATGAATTTGTTGTCAATGTATATTCAAGTATTTCAATTCAATTTCCAAATGGATCGCGGATTGAAAATCGTTCGACCTTAGGAATTGAAGTTTCCTCGTAAACTTGTATTCCGTTCTCGTGCAAATAGTCCCGCACGTTTTTTTAAGTTCTGTACGATAAATGCAGGGTGGCGCTTTGAAAGTAGGGGAGAATGTTTTTCGACCCCAATGTGTAAGGAAATTTCCCCCGCTTCACACCAAAAGCCGCCATTTCCTTTTAAAGAATCAGGCTTATCAACTTCTTGAAAGCCAAGTAGATGTAAATAAAATTGTCTTGCGACCTCTAAACCATCTTGGGGAACACATAGCTGGATATGATCTATCTCACCCCAGAGAATCTTCATTTTACATCCCCCCTAATAAAAATGAATACGAAAGGTGTACGATAAATAAGCCTGTAACAATTTGAAGGACAATTTTAATAACGGGAAGTTTAAGGTGTTTAGCAAAACGAACGGAAATTTGTGCACCAATGAAAGAACCGAGACTAAGTGGAATGGCAACCGACCAATTTACGAGTCCACTCGCTTGGAAAATAATAAAAGCACCTAGACAACTAATGAAGGTTTGACACCGAGAGAGAGCGATGGCACGTAAATATGAAAAGTGATGGCGAATATACGTCATCATGAGTAAGGTTGCTTGCCCTGGACCAAACATCCCGTCATACATGCCAATGCTAAATAAATAAGGGCTTAAATGAACAATAGGAACCTTTTCTTCTTCTTGTTTTTCCACCTGTTTTGGCACGAAAGACAAGATAAATGATAGAGTTAAAAGAAGAAAGGCAACCACCGTTAACAATTGTTCACTCATCCATTTCGCGATAAGTGCACCAATTCCGCCGCTAAAAAGAGCAATTGGAACGAGCACATACATTTCCTTCAGACAAATTTCTCGCTTTTTAAACAAAACATAAAAACTTGAAAACGAGCTAATCATGTTGGAAAACTTGTTTGCGGCAATGATTGTATGAATCGGGATTCCGTAAAGCAACATGGATGGCATTCCGATTAAACCGCCACCACCAAACAACGTACCGACAAAAGAAACAATCAACCCGATCAATAATAACGGCCACTCAATGGGAATCACCACCTTCAGATTCATTGTATGTTAAAAAAATCCATAATGAAATGTTTTGTTTGTTAGCATATAATATAAGAAAAACTTATAGGTGATTTTAGTGCAAATATCGGAATTACAAATGCTCGTCATGCTCGCGGAAGAGATGAACATGAGGAAAGCAGCAGAACGACTATTCGTTTCTCAGCCGGCATTATCTCAACGTCTTCAGTCTATAGAAAAAAGCTGGGGATTCAAAATTTTCATTCGTTCTCAAAAAGGGTTAACGTTGACTCCTGCTGGTGAAAAAGTTATTCAATTTGCAAAAGAAATGGTGGAGAAGGAAGAAAAAATTCGCGAAGAAATTTCCGAAATGGAAGGAGACATATTTGGAACATTAAAAATTGCCGTCGCTTCGATTATTGGTCAACATTGGTTGCCAAAAGTATTAAAGAAATATGTGGAACTGTATCCGCATGCGAAAATATCCTTAGCCACAGGCTGGTCGAGTGAAATGTTAAAAACGATGTACGAAGAAGATTTTCATGTGGGAATTATCCGTGGAAATCCCGAATGGAAAGGGTATAAAAAACATTTGCTCACCGACTCTTTATATTTGGTAGATAAAGAAATCGAAAGCATTGAAGATATATTAAAAACCGAGCGGCCATTTATTCAATTCAAAAGCGATTCCACGTATTATCAAGAGATTCAAGATTGGTGGCATCAACAAGTGAAGATTTCCCCGAAACGAACCATTGTTGTGGACCAAATTGAGACGTGTAAACAAATGACCTTTCACGGTATCGGATTTGCCATCTTACCATCCGTAACACTCGAGGATGCGGATGATTCTTTACACAAGATTCCGCTTCATGATGAACAAGGAAACCAAATAAAACGCGACACGTGGATTTTAAGTACAGAATCTGCCTTACAATTGAAGCATGTAGAAAAGTTTTTAGAGGTTGTCGAAAAATATCGTCAAACTCCTTCGTAATGCTTGTCAACTGATCGAATTTTTTGATAGAGTAAACAATATAAAAATTGAGAGGAGTCAATACATATGAAAATGATGGATGCAAATGAGATTATTTCATTTATCCAAAACAGCACGAAGTCTACACCTGTAAAAGTATACGTTAAAGGTGATTTAGCAGACATTAATTTTGGTGAACATTCAAAAGTATTTTTAACTGGTGAGACAGCTGTAGTATTCGGTGAGTGGGCAAATATTCAAAAAGCCATCGAAGAAAACAGCGCAAAAATCGAAGACTATGTGGTAGAAAACGATCGTCGTAACTCAGCTATTCCACTTCTTGACTTAAAAGGAATTAAAGCGCGTATCGAGCCAGGCGCGATCATTCGCGACCAAGTTGAAATTGGAGACAATGCCGTTATTATGATGGGGGCAACAATCAATATCGGATCTGTTGTTGGCGAAGGAACGATGATTGACATGAACGCTGTTTTAGGTGGACGTGCGACAGTAGGGAAGAACTGTCATATCGGTGCTGGCGCTGTGTTAGCGGGTGTTATTGAGCCACCTTCTGCGAAGCCAGTAGTCATCGAAGACGATGTTGTCGTTGGTGCGAACGCAGTAATTTTAGAAGGTGTAACAGTAGGAAAAGGTGCTGTCGTTGCTGCTGGAGCAATCGTTGTGGAAGATGTAGCACCTTATACGGTAGTAGCTGGTACTCCTGCACGTAAAATTAAAGACATTGACGAAAAGACAAAATCAAAAACAGAAATTAAACAAGAATTACGTCAATTATAAGAGAGCTTGTAGCGTGGATTACTTAATCCACGCTTCCTTTATAGGTGGTGAAAACAAGATGAATCAAGATGCACTTATTACAATTCGTCGTGATTTACATAAAATTCCGGAGTTAGGGTTTCAAGAGTATAAAACGCAGCAATATTTACTATCGTATCTTCAATCCCTCCCACAAGACCATCTTGAGATGAAAACATGGGAAACAGGAATATTCGTGAAGGTTCGTGGGAAAAAACCAACAAAAATGATTGGCTATCGCGCTGATATCGATGGATTACCAATTGAAGAAGAGACAGATCTTCCTTTTTCGTCGATTCACGAGGGGAATATGCATGCATGTGGGCACGATTTCCATATGACCATTGCACTTGGTCTTGTCACGCATTTTGCGAAGCATCCGGTTGATGATGACCTGTTATTTATTTTTCAACCTGCAGAAGAAGGTCCTGGTGGAGCAGAACCGATGTTACAGTCAGACATTATGCGCGAATGGAAGCCTGATTTAATTATGGCGTTACATATTGCACCAGAACTTCCAGTAGGGACGATTTCAACGAAGACAGGTCTACTGTTTGCTAACACTTCCGAATTGTTCATTGATTTAAAAGGAAAAGGAGGCCATGCCGCTTTTCCACATCATACGAACGATATGGTCGTAGCAGCATCCATGCTTGTCACCCAGCTTCAATCCATTGTTGCACGAAATGTAGACCCACTTGATAGTGCGGTCGTGACAATTGGTAAAATTACCGGAGGAACTGTCCAAAATATCATTGCTGAAAAGGCACGGTTAGAAGGCACAATTCGAACGCGATCAGTCGAATCAATGCAAAAGGTTAAAGAGCGCATCGAAGCGCTTGTGAAAGGAATCGAAGTTGGCTATCAATGTGAAGCAACTATCGATTACGGAGCGATGTATCATCAAGTGTACAATGATGAAAAAGAAACGGAAACCTTCATCACGTTTGTGAACGAACAAACTGATGTGCAGCTAGCCCTTGCAAATGAAGCTATGACAGGTGAGGACTTTGGCTACATGGTAAAAGAAATTCCAGGATTTATGTTTTGGCTCGGTGTTCAATCACCGTATGGCTTACACCATGCGAAATTAAATCCAGACGAACGCGCGATTGCAGTAGCCGTAAACCTTCTCACTCAATATATCAATTGGCGAGGAAATCATTCGGAATAATTCCACTCAAGATGTGACAAATTACATCTAGGAGGTGGAAGACAATGCCGAAAATTGGTGTAGAAGAAACATTATCCGATGTAACATCTTTGCTACAACAAAAAGGATACGATGTCGTACCGTTAAAAAATGAAGAAGATGCTAAAGGCTGTGAATGCTGCGTCATCTCCGGCCAAGATGAAAACGTTATGGGCATGCAAAACGCAGCAACTTCTGGTCCTGTCATAAATGCTTCGGGAATGACAGCAGAAGAAGTTTGCCAACAAATCGAAAATCGAGTGAAGTAAAGAAAAAGATGTCAAAAATCAATGACTTGGTTTTTGACATCTTTTTTAGTTAATACAGAAAGTTTAAGTCTTGATCGAAGGTGAAGGAAGTTGGGCGGAACATGGTGCAACTTGGGCGAAGGTGAAGGAAGTTGGGCGGAACATGATGCAACTTGGGCGAAGATAGCAAACAGGCGCGAAACCACTCAAACTAGAGCGTTCCCTTAACCTTTCCTTAAATACGAAAGGCGCCTCAATGAAGAGACGCCCATTTTCATTATTAATTTTCGTTTCGATGAATCATGACTTGATGTGGGAATGGAATTTCAATGCCATTGGCATCGAGTGCCTCTTTCAACACTTTTCGTAGCTGTCGTTCAACTGCCCATTGCTCCATATTTTTCGTTTGAGCAATGACACGAATGACCACATCAGATGATCCTAGCGTTTGCACTCCTAATACATTTGGCCCTTCAACGACTTGTTCGTTTTCTTGTGCGAATTTTTCACACGCCTCTTGTAACACCGTCAAGGCTTTATCAATATCATCCCCATATGAAATGCCAATATCAACTAATGCACGCATATTTCCTCTAGAATGGTTACTCAGTCCGACAATTTCTCTGTTCGGTACGTAATGAAGCGTTCCATCAAAACCACGAATTTGCGTCGTGCGGAGTCCGACAGCTTCAACAATTCCCGAATAACCGCCCGTTGTAATATAATCGCCCACGTCAATTTGTTTTTCTAATAGAAGGAAAAAGCCTGTTACAACGTCGCTCACAAGGCCTTGTGCTCCAAATCCGATGGCAAGACCGACGACTCCAGCACCGGCTAAAAGCGCTGTTACATTATAGCCAAATAAATTAAATATTGTGACGACGAGAACGAAAATTAGTGAGTAGCTAAAAATATTTAGCGTTAAGGATTGGAGCGTTTTAGACCGACCTAATGATAAATTTTCTCGTTTTTCAAGGCGGTCGAATGAACGCTCAATAATTTTTCGCCCAATTGATTTAACAATTAAGTAGGCGATATAAATAATGACAAGCTTGAATAGCAATATACCTGCATCAGTTGCTAATTCTGCCCAATCAATTTTTTTAAGTATGTCCATCATTTCCATCCTTTCGTCCAGTAAACTTGTCATGTTTACATGGATACCCGATTTTTACTGTGATAAACATAAAATATCAGAAAAACGTCCTTTCGTATATGGTTAGAACGATTTATCATCTCAATTTTTTGCGAATAAGTCAACAAGCATAAAAATTGGAAATATGGGTATAACATAATGTGTTAGATGAATGAAAATATATTATGACATGATGGTTAAAACGCATTCTGCGAATGCATAAAAATAAAGTGGAGGGATAAATAATGGAACGTATGGTAGGAAAACAAGCGCCCCGTTTTGAAATGGATGCGGTCATGCCGAATAAAGAATTTGGGAAAGTCAGTTTAGAAGAAATCATGAAAAATGATAAGTGGACTGTTCTATACTTTTACCCGATGGACTTTACGTTCGTATGTCCAACTGAAATTATTGCATTAAGCGATCGCTACGATGAATTCGAGGATTTAGATGCAGAAGTAATTGGCGTTTCAACTGATACGATTCATACGCATTTAGCTTGGATTAATACGGATCGAAAAGATAATGGACTTGGGGAGTTAAATTATCCACTCGCTGCTGATACGAACCATGTCGTATCCCGTGACTATGGCGTTTTAATAGAAGAAGAAGGAATTGCCCTCCGTGGATTATTCATTATCAATCCGGAAGGGGAATTAATGTATCAAGTGGTCCATCACAACAACATTGGACGTGAAGTAGACGAGGTGTTGCGTGTTCTTCAAGCTCTTCAAACAGGTGCTTTATGTCCTGCGAACTGGAAACCTGGTCAAGAAACGCTTTAAGTTCATCGAAAACGACGGTGAGTAGAAGTCAACAGGCGCTATGAAGGCGTTTAAGGTTGGTTTGAGCCTAACTAAAAACGGTTAGGCTTTTTCTATCAACTGGATAAGGAGGCTTTCTGAATGAAATTACGAGCACCAATGCCAGAGTTAATCGGGGCAACTACTTGGTTAAATGGAGACGTTTCAAAAGATGAGTTAATTGGTGAAAAGCCGACATTGATTCATTTTTGGTCAATCAGCTGTCACTTATGTAAAGAAGCAATGCCGAAAGTGAACGAATTCCGTGATGAATACAAAGAAAAGCTCAACGTTGTCGCTGTGCACATGCCGCGATCTGAAAATGATTTAAACGTAGAAGAAATCGAAAAGGTAGCAAATGAACATGGTATTTCGCAGCCAATATTTATAGACAATGAGCATAAATTAGCGGATGCTTTTGAGAATCAATATGTACCTGCCTACTATGTATTTGATAAATCGGGAGTTCTTCGCCATTTTCAAGCTGGTGGGAGCGGGATGAAAATGCTTGAGAAACGAGTGAACCGTGTCTTAAGCGAAGTGGAATAAAGCGAACATCGTGTTGAGATGGAGAACTTTTGGCTCTTCATCTTTTTCTATGGTTGTTTTCGGGTCATGAAAGATATTGAAGAAATGACGGAAATCATGTTGGAACAGCACGTGTAGAAGATCTTGTAGCCGAGCTTCCAAGTTGACAAAGCGTTCAATAAGTGAATGGGCCTATCCTGCTACGTCAAATGTGAGACTCACCCGTACAGAGACAATGGAGATTATCGTTTATTGCTCGCTCGCTATTGTGTAATAATCGATTTTGCATTCTATTGCTTACGTTTGTAATGACTATATTTAAGTCATCCATATTGAGCCACTTCTATGAGTTTTTTAATAAACGAAAATGGAAGTTCAGATACATAAAAATGAAGGTGGACGGAAAGACTGTTACAGATTAAAAAAATGGAGGGATGAACGGTGAGAGTAAACCCGTATATGTCAGGAGTATTGACTGGTGGACTTGCCCAAGCAGAAGATACATATCATTTTGTCAATCGTAGAATGAGTGCGAAAGAATACATTGCACAAACGTGCGCCAATGTAACTGGGGCAGCTGGATTTGTAGCTGGTATGGAATACGGGGCAATGGTTGGCTCGATGGTGTTACCAGGTGTTGGAACATTCATCGGTTCCTTACTTGGTGGACTGTTTGCTTTTCGTCTAGCTCACCGATTAGGTTACTATGCAGGCTCATACGTCGTTCGTTTACCAAAGGCGCTACCAGCAGCCATTTAATCCAACGAAAGCGTGAAGTTCGAACGGAAAATGAACACACTGATTCCATTACCGTTCCTTAAAAGGTTGTTCATTTCATAACCCTTCTAACGGTAATCAAAGCATCAAGTACAAGTGGGATGCTTTTTTCATTGTTACAGAAAGTTTAAGTTCAATAAAGTGTTAAAGTATTCTCCTTACAGTTTTTTTGGTGTCTAACTCCAAGCGCCATCAGCTTGGGTCGCTTCGGCCCTGCTGTGGCGACGGAAGCCTCCTCGCAGGTCCTCCAGCGCCCTTCGCCTAAGGACTTGCGCTTTTCTTATCTATAGATGGAGGAAGAAATGGGAAGCATGCAAAAATCCACTGGATTCCAGTGGATTCTTTTAATGAAGCTGTTTTTCAATTTCGTTCAGCTTTGATTGGATGGATGGGTCTGCCATCACGTTGAATGGTTGCTCTGCATCCGTATCTTCAGGCTCACCAATATCATTAAAAAGGCTACCGACAGAATATTTCATTTGTGTCATCGCTTCTTGGGTTTTCGATACACTTTTCTCTTTCATCTCTCTCATCGTATCAGGGATTTGCTGGAAGTTCATTGTTTCTTTTTCATGCTTTGCTTCTGAAAGTAATGCTGTCATTTGATGACGCACACCGGAAGTTAAGCCCTTCACTTGATCTCCAAGCGCTAATGCTGCTCCCATTCCTTTAACGAGTACTTTCCGTGTCCCTCGTCTCGCTTCAGGTGAGATGGTTAAAATTAAGGCAGCGGAAGTAAGCACAATTCCGAGCGGATTGTTAAACGGAAATAGTTTTTTCATTTTACGTTACCTCCTCATTTATCATTTATACATTGTGTCCGCCTTAAACTCGTTTTATCCGTCAGTTCACAAACTTTTTGATATATTTGATGTCCTTTTTACTTACATTTTCTGAGAATAAAAACAGACCAATTGATTAAACTAGTGACTATGTTCAAACATCTGAGATGAAAATGAAGGGGAAAATGCAATGAATCAACTATCTTTTAAAGAAAGGGAGTATACGATTCTACCGGGAAGAATACGGGTAGAGTTATTTGGCATTAAAGAGAATCGTGATTATTGCCAAAAGTTTATCGACATTTTTTCTTCCATTGAAGGCGTTTTAGTTGCAAAAGCAAATGAAACAACCGGTAAAGTATTACTTCAATATAATCCATCTATCGTAACACTTGAGGTGTTAAGTCTTTATTTACAAAAATTTGAAGAAGTTTTATTGAAAAAACTTCTACCATATGAAGAGAATACTGAACAAGAAGCAGAAGTTGCTGTATCGATGGACGCATCTGCTAGGCAAGAGACTTATTTGCAGCCTGTTCCGGTAATCCAAAACGAAAAAGAACAAGCACCACCTTTAAATTTAACACTTGCCGTGACGGGTGCTGGTGCTCTTGGTGTCAAACAACTCCTATGGGGGAGGTCAGCGATTGCTAGACATCCCTTGCCGTTTTACATTAGCGGTGTTTTAGCAATCGGCACCGGTTACTCCTTCTTTCGAAGAGGTGTCGAACATTTAAGTGATCGGAAGCGGGCAGCTGTTGACTTTGTGCTCGGTGCAAGTTCGCTTGCTTTAGGTTTGTTACGTGAAAATTTAGTCGTGCTGATGGGTATGAGTTTATTACAATATTTAAATTGGAAACGACAATCTCAAGTGAACGAACTGGTCAATGATACGGATAAGTTTGAAGACCCTGATGCCGAACAGTATGCAAAGAAAATGGGTCGGCTTGGCATGTTAGCCGCAGGTGTAGGACTTGCAGTGACGCGGAATCCGTTAGTCGGTTTATCAATGCTATTAGCTGCAAACCCAAGACCTGCCACGACTGGTGCTCAATATACTTGGAAGCAAACTGAATACATGGCAGAAGAAACAGGACAAATGAGACCACAAAATGGTTCAATGAAACAATTAGCTGAAGTGAAAACCGTAATTTTTGACCATCCAGCGGTTCTTTTTGACAACGGCACCTTGAAGAAGGAAGTAGCAACCTTTTTAGACGTTTTACCAGCTACAACAGAAATATCATTCTTCCATCATCATCCTGACTACCAGGTTGAAGAAGTGACGAACAAGTTGAAGCAAGAAGGATGGCAAGTAGTAGACAAAAACGAAATCCAAGCATCTAAACGAGAAGAATTGTTGTATGTCGTACAAGACAATGGATTCGTGTCTAATAAGGTCGTATCCTTCTATCCAACAGTCACCATTTCGCAACTTTCACACTTAAAAAAGAGTTATGAAAAAGCGATGAAAGTGAAAAACATGGTGAAAGGTCAAATACGAGTAACGAATGTGTGGAACGTAACTGGAACAGCATGTGCCGTACCGTTTGCACAAAGTGCACCGTTAATTAATTTAATCGCCGATGGAATTACATTAGCGTTTTTAGTTCGTGCAAAGCGTAAGACGGAAAAAGTGTTTCAAAAGCTTTGTGTAAAAGAAGGTCATCAACTACAAACCGTTCAGCCTTGGCATACTTTTGGAAGCGAAGAAGTACTAACACAGCTAAAAACGGACATACATGCAGGGTTAAAAGATACGAAGATTAAAAAGCGGATGAAGAAATACGGGAAAAATCAATTAAAGCCGAAGGAACGTCCGCATTGGTTGAAAGATTATTTTGGTCAATTGAAAGAATTTACAACGATAATTTTAGGTGCGACGGCTGTCATTAGTCTTATTTCTGGACATTTTATTGACGGTATTGCGATGTCAAGCATTCTATTGTTAAATGCAGGAATTAGTACAATCCAAGAACGTAAAACGCAACAAACGGTAGAAATGATGACGAAGTTCGTGCCTCCTCGATGTCAAGTCATTCGAAATGGCGAGACAAAGGAACTTTCAGCTGAGGAGCTAGTACCTGGCGATATCGTCATGATTGAAGCCGGAGACCGTGTGCCAGCTGATTTACGGGTCGTTCAATCATGGAACTTAGAGGTTGATGAATCCGCTCTTACTGGTGAGTCCTTACCTGTCGTAAAAGGAAACCGCCGAGTTGAAGCGGAAATACCAATATCCGATCGATCCAACATGCTTTACATGGGAACTCATATTACACGGGGTCGAGCGAAGGCAGTCGTCTGCCATACTGGAAATGAAACCGAAATTGGTCACTTGTTCCAAATGTTATCGGAAGACACCAATGAAATAACTCCCTTGCAAAAGCAAGTAACGAAAATTAGTAAAACGTTTATGAAAGGTGCATTAGCAATAGGGGGGATCGTCTTTTTAGCTGGATTTATTCGCGGTATTCCGGTTGCAGAAATGATTCCTTCCACGTTAGCATTGACGGCCTCTTCAATTCCTGAAGGGTTACCGGTAACGATTACTGTTGCTTTAACAGCAGGAATCATGCGAATGGCGAAGAAAAACTCGTTGACAAGAAAAATATCCGCACTTGAAACACTTGGGCGGGTTACCATCGTTTGTACTGATAAAACGGGTACATTAACAAAGAATGAAATGACGGTGAAAAAAGTAGCAACCGCCATTGATGAGTGGGATGTTACAGGAGACGGATATTCTCCTGAAGGTGTAGTAGTTCATACGAAAGACGAAACAGTAACTAACCACCCAGAGTTAGAGAAGTTGATGAGAATTGGTCTACTTTGCTCGAATAGTGAATTGCTTAAAGAAAATAATCGGTGGACGATTAAAGGTGACCCAACAGAAGGAGCTTTACTAACGCTAGCAGCAAAACAAGAGATGACGAAAGAATCTCACACTTCGTGGAAGCGAAAGCACGAGCTACCATTTGATTCAGACAGAGGACTTATGTCCGTTGTTTGTCATGAGATAGAAGATGCATGCTTCCTTATGACGAAGGGGTCTGTTGAAAAAGTTCTATCGTATTGTAAATACTACGAGAAAAATGGACGGAAACTGAAGCTTACGAAACCAATAAAAGACAAGATTTTGGCAAAAACGGATGAATATGCAGAACAATCATTGCGAACACTTGGATTTGCTTATCGGCCATTAGATGAAGGCGAACAATGTGTTGATGATATGGAACGCGACCTCATCTATATCGGAATGGTGGGCATGATAGACCCACCGAAAGAAGACGTAGCCAAAAGCATTAAAGAAGCAATGGCACTAGGCGTACAACCCGTTATGATTACCGGTGATCATCCAAAAACGGCACTGGCAATCGCAAAGCAAATTGGAATGAATGTAGGACCAGACAATATTCTAACTGGTGTTCAACTCGATCAATTATCAGAAGAAGAGTTAGCGACTAAAATTTCTTCTATTTCGGTCTATGCACGCGTCACACCAGATCATAAATTAAAAATCGTCAAAGCTTTGCAAAACAAAGGTGAAATCGTCGCCATGACAGGTGATGGGGTAAATGATTCCCTTGCCATAAAGCAAGCTGATGTCGGCATTGCCATGGGACAAACAGGAACACAAGTAACGAAAGAAACGGCTGATATTGTCTTAAAAGAAGACCATTTTGGCGGTATTGTCGAAGGCGTTAAAGAAGGGCGAACCATTATCGGTAACATTCGAAAAGCGCTCGGCTGTTTACTGTGCGGGAATTTAGCCGAAATCATCGTAACGAGCACTGCTGTCATTGCAGGACTTCCCTTGCCAATTGTGCCTATTCAAATCTTACTGATGAACTTAATTACAGATGCGCTTCCAGCCATGGTGTTAGCGGTAAATCCGGGCGATAAATCACAACAAACAAAACGTCAAGAAATTGCTGACAAACAATTATATAAGCAAGTTATTACTCGAGGTGTCTTACTAGGAATTGGTTCTGTCGGTGTATTTGCCTTTGGTCTTCGTGCAGGAATGAGCTTATTAGCCGCTCAAACGATGGCATTCTCTACACTTGTAGTCGGCCAGTTAATTCAAACATTCTCTTGGAGACAACTAGATTCAGAAGAAAAAGTAACAGATTGGTCGAAGGATAAATTCCTCGTTACTGCTCTTGGCGGTTCCTTTATAGCGCTAGCTTTATCTATTTACGTTCCACCACTTGCGACGATTTTCAAAACCGAAGCTCTAGCTTTACCAATGTGGGCCGCGATCTTCGGCGTAGCGGGAAGTTCAGCTCTTTTAGCGAGACCAATTACAGGTATATTTAACAAACAGTCGTCAGTTGAGACCAAACCGCTCGCCCTTGCAGTATAAACGAGTGATTGTTCGTCGAAGCTAGAATAAAGGAATGATTAGAGGAGGAATACCATGATTCAAAGAAGCTTACAACGAGTCATCGTAGGGTCCGCAGTAGCGTTTGCTGCTGCGACTATTTTGCCGATTGCGAAAGAAACGTTAAAGCCTGTAATCGGCCAATTGTCGAGGCAAATGAAATTTTACATTGTTTCCGCGAAAGAAGGCCTTGAAGATATGGTTGCGGAAGTGAAAATGGAGCGAATGAAAAAATATATCGATCAAGATACGAGTATGATTATTGATTACGAAGATATATTACAAGAGCAAGATGAGCAAAAGGCTCAAAATTATTAAATGAGGTGTGGGTATCGTGTCAGAAAATGAAAAAGTCATTGAACATTTACGACAAGCCATGTCCCATTTAGATCAAGCTCTTACTCTGTCAGCATCAACGCTAAAAGAAGACCCGAACTCCAAAAAGTTTATCGGAACGATTTGGGAAGAGTTTTTAGGATCCTTCATGGGACGAGTGAAGACGAAAGGGAAAGAATCGAATGTGAATTTGATGAGCATTTTTCCTGGTTTCAAACTACGAAAATTTTTCTAAAGGATGTTTGAAAATGAAAAGAGGACTCATGGTCGCCGTCTTAATTTATATGGTTTTCGGCTGGACAGATAGTATTTCAGCTGAAGGAGAGTGCTCAAATTATAAACAAGCCCTAATGAGCACACTCTATCCAAAAATGGATGAAGCCATAGAGAATCATTACGGAAAAGTCATGCCATACACATTAGTCAAAACTGACGTACAGCAAATGGAAAAAGAGGCATACTTTGAGGTGTCTGTTCACGTGGCCATTCAAGACGGGAACGTATCTCATTTAGACGAAGTGACGATTCAAATTCATCCGACGTCAATGAAGCAAACGAATTACCGAACCATTTCGGCAAGTCAAACGAAAACTCAGCAATAAAAAATTGCTGAGTTTTTGTTATTGTTACAGAGAGTTTAAATTCAATAAAGTGTTAAAGTATTCTCTTTACCGTTTTTTTGGTGTCTAGCCCTCCAAGCGCCATCAGCTCGGGTCGCTTCGGACTTGCTGTGGCGACGGAAACCTCCTCGCAGGTCCTAAAGCGCCCTTCGCCTAAGGACTTGCGCTTTCCTTATGCGTGCTCTTGTAACATCGCAACGGGAACTGTTCTTTCCGATTCGCGATTTTCTTTCAAATAAATTCGTGCTGTCTCGGTTCTCTCGTCAACGCTTTGAATGAGAATCTGTTCACCTTGATACGTAACCGGAATAATGGTTGGGGAAGATAAAATTTGCTTTGCTCTCGATACATTCATTTCGTTTAACCTCCTCTCTATGTATGGCTCATCTTTACTATTTGTCAATGATGAAAAAATATCCAACAAAAAAACGTCCATTTACGCATGAAATGGACGTTGACATAGTTCAATTTACAAGCTCGCTTAAGTTAATTGTAATATCGCGAAGAAGTGGAATACAGAACCTGCAATGACGAACAGGTGCCATACGGCATGGTGAAATGGAAAGCTTCGCCAAACGTAAAAAATGGTTCCTACTGTATATAAGACTCCGCCGATGACAAGGAAATACATACCGACAAGTGGAAACTCGAACGTTAGCGGCTTCCAGGCAAATACGATAATCCACCCCATTAAAACGTATAATAGGGTCGACGTAAATAAAAAGCGCTTTACGAAAAAAACTTTAAAAACAACCCCAAAGATGGCAATTCCCCACACAATTCCAAACAAAGTCCACCCAAGTGTTCCTCTTAACGTTATAAATAAAATAGGTGTGTACGTTCCGGCAATAAATAAGTAGATGGCAGCATGGTCAAAAATTTCAAAAAGATCTTTAATCTTTCCATCTGGAAAACTATGCACAAGCGTTGACGATAAATACAAAAATATCATCGTTGCCCCGTAAATCGAAAAGCTAACTACATGCCAAACAGTCCCAGCTTGCACTGCCTGAACAATTAAAATGACAAGAGCCGCAATACTTAAAAGAAAACCAATTCCGTGGGTGATGGCATTGGCAATCTCTTCTTTGCGACTGTATGTGTGAGTGAGAGCCATACAAATAACAATTCCTTTCTTTTCATAATCTAATTCCATTATACCTGTTATTCGAATAATTGGAAAATTTGGAGCGTAATTTGTGAAGAAAATATGAAATTAATCCCCAATTCATGATAAATCTATGGTATTTTGTTATAGGAAAGGTTTGATGAAAAAGGAGGCACACATGACAATTTCGATTATTTTATGTTCGGCAATCGCAGCGATATTCATTGGATTGTTTGTTGTTCGACAATCGCTTGTGATTCGTGAACCTTTTTCAAATCAACAGTGGGACGACGAAGAAATGAAAGCGTTCTTAACAAAACATAGCAATCATTTATCACATTTATTGTTCTTACGAGACAAAGAAATTTTTTGGTCGGAAAATAAAAAGGTTCTCATTTTGTACCGAAAAAATGGCCGTCGTGTAACGGTTCTAGGCGATCCGATTGGCGATTATCATTATTTACAATCTGGTATTCATGAATTTTTAATGTTTTGCCAAGAAAAACAATATAAACCTTCTTTTTATCAAATATCTGAAAAAACGAAACCGCTATTTGAAACGGAAGGCTTTCGATTTTTTAAACTGGGTGAAGAAGCGAGAGTACCGGTTAAACAATTCGAAATGAGAGGGAAAAACTGGGCGAAATTACGAACGAGACTAAACAAATTTAATCGGAAAGGCTTCCAGTTTGACGTATTATATCCGCCTTATTCGACACAATTAATGCATGAGATACAATCAATCTCGCAATCTTGGCTAGGAGACAGAAACGAAAAAAGCTTTTCGGTCAGTTCGTTCGATAAAAACTATGTATCGAAGTTTCCAATCGCTATTTTGAAGGATCCAGAAGGTGAAATGATTGCCTTTGCATCTCTCGCAAAAGAAGCGGATGTAAATAAAACGATTCATATTGATTTAATGCGTTATGTTCAAGATAGTCCGCACGGGACAATGGATGTACTGTTCGTATCCATTATGAAGTGGGCAAGCGAAAATGGATTTTTATACTGCAGTCTAGGTGTTGCTCCGCTAGCAAATGTCGGACAGTCACCAGATGACCGTTTCAGTGAAAAAATCGCCCATCACATTTATCAACATAGTAAAAAGAATTATAATTTCAAAGGCTTAAAAGAGTATAAAGCGAAATTTTACCCAGAGTGGGAGCCGAAATATTTTGCTTATCGAAAGTCCTTTTTAGCCATAACTCTATATCACATCGTCCAAATGATTCAGCAGCCACCGAAACAACAACCACAATCTCTGAAAAAAAGAATTGGTGTGTGGCTGCAGCGAGCAAGTTAAGAAAAGGCCTGTTCAGGCCTTTTCTTTTTTTCTTAAAGGCATGTTGTATTAAAACTACCCCAATACATCGTTCAGTGTCATACGAATGGGAGGGTCTCCCGCACTGAGTTATAGGAGTTACTGCGAGTGAATTAAGCAGACTTGTCAGCAAATAGGAGAAACTACACAACTAACCCAATGGAAAGTAAATGTTAGGAGCGCAATGTTCAGAATTCATTTTAAAAATGACTGAAAAAACTACAACCTATACGAAAACAACCTAAAAAAATGAAGTAAAAGCGGCAATGTTTGCGAAAACTTGTGTGTTTCATTAAAAAGGTTGAGGATAAAATGCTCAAAAAGAGTTTTATTTTTCATTTTTTAGGGAAAATTACAATTAAAGCATGTTTTCTGGTATAATTAAAAAGATACACTGTTGGGCAATATTGTGAACCGAAACCTTTTGATTTACTGAGCCTATTTTTAAAAGGAGGCGAAACGCCCATGGCATTTGCGCGTCGAAACGAAGAAGAGATAATTACGAAAGAAACGAAAATTTGGGAATGTATTTCCGAAGATTGTAAAGGGTGGATTCGAGACAACTTCAAAAGTAGTGAGATCCCACGTTGCCCACTTTGTCAAAGTGAAATGGAAGAAAATGTAAAAGTGCTCCAAGTAGTGGAAAATCATAGTAAGTCATCTTATTAGCATTTATTATATACTATCGTAATCGTTCGGAAGACCTCTGAAATGAAAAAAGTGGAGAAAACATCTCGTTTTCTCCACTTTTTCTCGTTTTAATCCAAATGGGGGATGCTCACCATGACTCCATTAATCTATTCAGACATTGCCCTTTTTTTATACCAGTAAAAACCATAAGCGAAGAAAGCTAAAATGAGTATAATGACGATAATTGGGATAATGCTTCCTTGGCGATTGGACGACTGTTCGTATTGTTCGGCATTAGGCGAAAGTTCATTTAGAACGAGAAGGTCGTCACTTGCAGCAGCGACGTCTGTTGTCCGTGTACATAAATTGGTTTCGTATTCGCCATCTCCGTAGGCATAGACGAGATATTCTTTACCGAGCTCAAAAAAGACCCCGCAAGCAGCACTATTGGTTGCTGTTTCTACTTTAATATTTTCATTTGCGCCTTTAAAGCTTTTCGTCACATCGAAGGATACGGTTTGTGTCGTCGAATGAACATCAATGGATGATACAATCCCAGTAAATACAGCATCTGATTCCTCATACGCATCTTCCGCTGGAGGTGGCTTCATACAGGAACAACCGAAGCTAACGGAAGGAAAAGAAAAAATAGAAACGATAAGTGCAAAAAGTAACAAGATTGAAAGCCCCTTGTTCATCAACTTCCTCCTTTACGAGATTCTCTATTTCATTAGACGACGAATAAAGAAAGAAGTTACATCAAAATGTATGATGAATATCACAGACATCATTGGAAGGATGAAACAAAATGATGGAGAGGGAGTGATTTTACATGAGTGTATGGAGCATCATTCAAAATATGAGTTTTCACGCACTGTGGAATTTTGGAGTACTTTTTCTCGTTTTGTTAAGTATCGTATTGTTTCTTTTTCTCATTCCGAAACATCCTCAATTTACGAATAAACACGGTATCTCATTTATTCTAGGTGGACTCTTTCTATTTGTAGCTATGGGGAGTCCACTGAACTTGCTTGGGCGTATCCTTTTTCGCTTTCACATGGTGCAGATGATCGTTCTTTTTCTATTTGCCGCCCCCCTTATCGTATATGGGTTAAAAGGAACGCACCTTGTCAATTACCGAATCCGCTCTATTTATCCGGTGGCTTTATTTGTTTCTGTTTTTTATGTGTATCATTTACCACCCATCTTTGACATCGTTCGAACGCAATATCGTTTGAATTATGTCTCTTTGTTAATATTGTTTCTTACCATGTTATACGGATGGGCTCCTTTTTATTTATGGGGTGAAAAGATTCACGTTCGATATTTTGTCTTTTTATTCCCGATGTGTCTCTTCCTTATTTTCAGTCAAGAGAATTTATATTCTATTTACACTGATTCATCTTTGTTGAAAAATGCCATCCTGCTTTGTTTACCACAAGGCGTTTCGTACACAGAGCTTTCAGAGGATCTCATCATAGCATCGCTTCCAATAAATCCAATCATTGAACAAAAAATAGCCGGTGGGGTATTGTTGAGTGTGTTACTTTTCTTTTTCGTTTTCTCCAAATTATCTATTGTCCAAGTGAAGAGATTTCGATAAAATACCTGTATACATTTTCCAATGAAAGAAGGTGGTGAAGAAATGAACAAACCAGTTCCATTTACGACGAAAAAAGGTAGAAGGATTATGATCCATCAAGCAACGGCGGCGGATGCAGATGAAATGGTATCTTATTTAACGGAACTTTTTGCAGAATGTAAGCATCTTGTGACGACCTCTGAGGAATTCAATAGCAGCCCAAAAGAACAAGCAGAATGGCTTAAGCAAATGGAACGAAAGAATAATCACCTCGTACTCGTTGCGAAAGAAGAGGAGAGAATCATCGGTCTATTAAACTTTCTTCCAGGAAATAAAAAACGAACGGCGCATGAAGGTTCATTTGGCATGAGTGTTCAGAAAAAATATCGTGGGGAAGGCATTGGACGTATTCTTTTAATCACCCTCATTAATTGGTTGAACGAAAAAAGAGGGATTGAACGAATAAGTTTAGAAGTATTTAGTCAAAATGAACGGGCAATCCAATTGTATAAGCAATTAGGCTTCAAGATTGAAGGAAGGAAAATGAACGCCATTAAGTTTGATGACGGAAGCTACGATGACTTATTGTTGATGGCGTATTTCATCGCTAAGAAATAATCAATTTAATTGGCGAATAACATAAACCTCCTAGGTGTGCCGTATTGAATGATCGTGTGAAACTCCTTGAAATTGGATTCATATTGGACATAGACGGGAGCATTTAACCATTGTGGGTGGTAGGCAAAGAATAAACGATCACCAACGAAAATTCCAGAAAGAGCATGCTCCATTTCTCTTTGGAAGATCTCAAACCTTCTTTTAGCATCTTCGTAACGATAAGATTCATCACTCACAAATGCTTTCCCTATCCAATAGGGGCTACCATCCTCAAACTGCTTCCATTCTCCGATCACCTCATCACGAAATTCCCAATTAATCGCCTTAATATCGTAATGATGGCCAATCGATAAAAACAATTCTCCAGTTTCATCTGAATGGGTTAACGTATGTTTTCGTGCATAAGTTGGAGTGCGAGAAGTCTTGTGATCTAAGTAAAGGACATGTAAATTTTTCAAAACAAAATCACTTCCTTATGGAAAATTTACCATTTTCTTGTATAATGAAATCGTCGTAGTACTAATAGAATACATACTTCTAAATGAATAGGGAGTTGGACGGATGAAAAAGAATATTATTTTATTCTTAGCCTTTTCCTCTGGTGCATTGCTCATTGCATTTATCGTTTATGCTGCTTTAAGTGATTCGGAAAATCCAATACAATCGAGTGCGTTGTTAGGAACAGCGGAAAATAAAAAAGTCGTAAACGCCCCTGCTAGAAAAGACATTGTAAAGTTAGCAACCTCTGACTATGAGGATGGACATGAATTTATTTCTGAAACGCATGAATTCTATAATCAAACACTCGGGTGGGGGCGATTGGAGTCTGCCAACTACCATACACAAAAAACGAAAGCCGAAGAAATATTGGCTGCATTAGATGGAATCCAAATCGATAACAACGATTTAAACGAGGACTTTGGCAAAATCGAGAAATATGCAACCGAAGTGATTAACTCTGATGATCGTCAAGCGATGCGAATGCTTCACCGATTATTTCACGATTTAGATATCTACTTTAACGGCTATCACTACAATCAAACATTCGGAGTGACGTCTTATAAAGGAGAGTAGCCGTATGTGGAATGGGAAAGGGGAGACCTTTCCCTTCCAAAAGCATTGATACACCTTCAATGTTCATCTTATGATGAATAAAAATAGTTAATAACGATAGTTTCCCAGCTTAATATATAGGTATATGTATTTCATGAGTTGATAAAGGCACAAGGTGGGTAGAAAAAATTTGAATTAAAGTGTTGACAATATACCTATAGGGGTATATGATATAACCATATCAAGTTAAAGGAGCTAAGTTAATGGCTATCATTCATATATTATTTCTAGCTCTCGTGCTATTACTTTTATACAATCGATATGTACCGGTTCGTGGGATTCAATGTTTATCCAACCTGTCACATCGGGAAGAAAAAACGCTTATTCTCGATGTAAGAGATTATACAAAAGCACATCATACGCCGGTAAGTGGGGCTGTAAATATTCCAATTGCGTATTTAAAGCGAAATTACGGTCGTTACCGAAAGGATGACGTAATTGTCGTCGCTGAAAGCCATATCGAAAAAAATTTAAGCATACGCTTTCTAACGAAAAAAGGAATCAACGTTGTAGGGTATCAATTATTGAATCGCCCTTGCTGTAAACAATAAAAGTGTAAGAGTGAAGGAGGGTAAAAAATGAATTACGATCCGCAAGTAAAAAATCGATTGAAACGAATTGAAGGGCAGCTTCGAGGAATTATACGCATGATGGAAGAAAACCAAGATTGCAAAGAAGTCATTACCCAAATGTCGGCTGTTCGTTCAGCGCTAGATCGAAGTATTGGTGTGATAGTTAGCTCAAATTTAGTAGAGTGTGTAACAGAAGCTGCTAAGAAAGGTGAAAGCACGGATGAACTTATAAAAGAAGCCGTCAACCTTCTCGTCAAAAGTCGATGAGACGGTATTGACAAATCTTTTTTTGTTTCATAATATACCCATAGGGGTAAAGGTAAAATGTAGGAGGGGACATCATGAGCAATACATTATTAGATGTAAAAGGATTGGCTTGCCCAATGCCAATTGTGAAAACAAAGAAGGCAATGAATGAGCTGCAAGTCGGAGAAGTATTAGAGGTTCATACGACTGATAAAGGATCTCTTGCAGATTTAACAGCATGGGCAAGGTCAAGTGGACATGAAATGGTAGAACATGAAGAAGCGAATGGTATCTATAAATTTTGGATTCGAAAAGGAAAATAAAGAAATTTTTTTATAAATCAATATACCCACTGGGGTAAAAACGGAGGAAGAATGAATGAGTGAAAAGAAAAAGACTACAATTGTACTATTTAGCGGAGATTATGACAAGGCGATGGCTGCATACATTATTGCGAATGGGGCGGCTGCCTATGACCATGAAGTGACGATCTTCCATACATTTTGGGGATTAAACGCCCTTCGCAAAGATGAGCCAATCGCGTTGAAAAAAGGGTTTTTAGAAAAAATGTTTGGAAAGATGATGCCAAGAGGAGCCGACAAAATGGGGCTTTCGAAAATGAACTTTGCTGGGTTTGGACCAAAAATGATCAAGCAAGTTATAAAAAAGCATAATGCGATGACCTTGCCTCAGTTAATTGAAATGGCACAAGAACAAGACGTAAAACTTGTCGCGTGCACGATGACAATGGACTTACTAGGCTTACAAAAAGATGAACTTCTCGATCATATCGACTACGCTGGAGTTGCTGCTTATTTAGCCGATGCCGAAGAAGGCAATGTGAACTTGTTTATTTAAGAAAAACGGACGACATGAGGAGGATTTCACATGAAAGAAATTACAGTAAACGAAGTGGAACAGCTCATTCATAAAAAAGAAGATATTCATTTAATTGATGTACGTGAAGTAGAGGAAGTTCAACAAGGAAAGGTACCGGGCGCCATTAATATTCCGTTGTCGTTACTTGAATTTCGTATGCACGAACTAGACAAAGATAAAGTATATACAATGATTTGTCGATCAGGAGCACGTAGTAAACAAGCTACAACCTTTTTAATGGAAAACGGCTACCACGTACAAAACATGATCGGTGGTATGTTAGCATGGGAAGGACCAGTAGAGTAAATTTTTTTCAATAATTTTATACCCTATAGGGTAACGGGAGGATTCAGAAATGAAAACGATTAATGTAGACCACGTTTTAGATGCAAAAGGTTTAGCCTGTCCAATGCCAATTGTCAAAACGAAAAAAGCGATGGCTGCGTTAGATGCAGGGCAAGTTTTGCAAGTTGAAGCAACAGATAAAGGATCAAAAGCTGATATGAAAGCGTGGGCAGAAAGCTCAGGGCATCAATACATCGGAACGAAGGAAGAAGGAGAGGTTCTCATTCATTTTTTGCGCAAGTCATCGAATGATGAGACGCTTGAAAAAAAACACCCAAACACGATTACTAACGATGAGTTACAAGAAAAATTAATAAAAAAAGAAGACATCGTATTATTAGATGTACGTGAAGAAGCAGAATTTGCTTTTGGTCATATCCCAAACGCAATGAACATCCCTTTAGGACAGTTACAAGATCAAGTGAACCAATTAGAATCGACAAAACCACTTTACGTCATTTGTCGAACAGGTAATAGAAGCGACTTCGCATGCCAAACGTTAACTAAACTTGGATTTCAAAACGTTTTTAACGTTGTGCCTGGCATGAATGAATGGAAGGGAGAAAGCAAATCACTTTAAGCTAAATTTTTTTAAATTATAATATACCATAGGGGGTAATAGAAGATGACTGTAAAATCGATGACTTCTGAAACGTTAACGAGAAAAATTTTGAACAAGGAACCAATTTTTCTATTAGACGTTCGAAACGAAGAAGACTTTCAAGATTGGAAAATAGAAGGTGAAACGGTTCAACACTTAAATGTCCCATACTTTGACTTACTTGATGGTGTTGAAGAAATTTTAGATCAATTACCAAAAGACGAAGACATTCTTGTCGTATGTGCGAAAGAAGGCTCATCCATTATGGTAGCGGAAATGCTTGCAGAAAAAGGATTAGAGGTTTCTTACCTATCAGGGGGGATGCGCTCTTTTAGTGAATATTTACATCCTGTAAAAGTTGGCGATCTTCCAAACGGTGGCGAGATGTATCAATTTGTCCGTATCGGAAAAGGGTGTTTGTCTTACATGGTCATTTCTGAAGGAGAAGCTGCAATCATTGATGCAACAAGAATGACGGATACATTTTTATCATTCGCTGATCAAAAAGGTGTTGCCATTAAACATGTTTTAGACACACATTTACACGCAGACCATATTTCGGGGGGACGGGAGATTGCAGAGAAAACGGAAGCAACGTACTGGCTCCCACCGAAAGATGCAACGGAAGTGACATTCTCCTATGAGCCGTTACAAGATGGAGAGAAGATTCAAATTGGGAAAACAACGATCGACATTCATGCACTTTATTCACCAGGTCATACGATCGGCTCCACCTCATTTGTCGTCGATCAGACGTACTTACTAACGGGAGATATATTATTTATCGATTCCATAGGACGCCCTGATTTAGCAGGGAAAGCAGAAGATTGGGTAAGTGATTTACGAGAAACGCTCTACAAGCGTTATCGCAACCTGTCTGAAGAGCTGATCGTCTTGCCAGCTCACTTTATGATCATGGACGAATTAAATGACGACGGTACAGTAGCAAAGAAACTTGGTATTTTATTTAAGGAAAATCACGGGTTAAATATTGAGGACGATGAAGAGTTTCGTCAAATTGTAACGGAAAACCTTCCACCTCAGCCGAACGCTTATCAAGAAATTCGCCAAACAAACATGGGGAAATTAACGCCAGACTTAGAAAAACAACGTGAAATGGAGATTGGACCTAACCGTTGTGCGGTCCGTTAATCAAAAAGGAGGAAATTCGAATGGAAGTAAAAAAAGTACTAGATGCGAAAGGCCTTGCATGCCCGATGCCAATTGTCAAAACGAAAAAGGCGATGAATGAACTTGAAACAGGAGAAATTTTAGAAATTCACGCTACAGATAAAGGTTCAACAGCTGACTTAACAGCTTGGTCCAAATCTGGTGGCCACCAATTAGTCAAAACAGAAGAAGAAAACGGTGTGTACAAATTTTGGATTCAAAAAGGATAAAAGCGGAGAATGTGTACGCAAACAAAAGGAGGGAACCATCGAACGGTTCCCTTTTTTAAGGGGGAATACGAATGCTTTTTATAACTGTCATCTTTCTTATCGGTTTTATCGGATCATACCTATCAGGAATGCTCGGTATCGGTGGCTCCATCATTAAATACCCGATGCTACTTTACATCCCGCCACTACTTGGCTTAACAGCCTTTTCAGCACATGAAGTGTCTGGCATCAGCGCCATTCAAGTCTTCTTTGCCACATTAGGAGGAGTTTGGGCCTATCGGAAAGGCGGATATTTAAACAAAACATTAATCCTTTACATGGGCACGAGCATATTAATTGGAAGCTTTATCGGGGGATACGGCTCAAAGCTCATGTCTGAATCTGGCATTAATTTCGTATACGGAATTCTAGCATTAATTGCAACCATTATGATGTTCATTCCGAAAAAAGGAATCGATGATAAACCATTAAATGAGGTCACCTTCTCAAAAAGTCTTGCTGCATTGCTCGCATTTATCGTCGGAATCGGAGCTGGTATCGTCGGTGCGGCCGGAGCATTTCTCCTAGTTCCTATCATGCTTGTCGTCTTAAAAATCCCGACACGTATGACCATTGCGTCTTCACTGGCCATCACATTCATCTCATCAATCGGTGCAACAGTCGGGAAAATCACAACCGGACAAATCGACTATTTTCCTGCTCTTATTATGATCATCGCAAGCCTTATCGCCTCTCCACTCGGTGCAAATGCAGGAAAAAAAGTAAACACAAAACTGTTGCAAACAGCCTTAGCCTCACTCATCCTTGCAACAGCCATAAAAATTTGGATTGACATTCTGTAGTCTCCCTTCGAGCAAAAGGGAGTGAGATTGGCGCAAAAGAAGTCCGTCTGGGCGCATAGGGGAGAGAAATCCGCGCATAAGGTGTAGGTTCGCGCGCATAGGGGAGTGAGATTGGCGCAAAAGAAGTCCGTCCGCGCGCATAGAAGAGAGAAATCCGCGCATAAGGTGTAGGTTCGCGCGCATAGGAGAGTGAAAACGACGCATAAGGTGTAGGTTAGTGCGCATAGGAGAGTGAGATTGGCGCAAAAGAAGTCCGTCCGCGCGCATAGAAGAGTGAAATCCGCGCACAAGGTGTCGACCCCCGCTCTGAACAATATTTTTCCTAAAATAGTCGTTATCCACCTTCAGGATGAATGTTTTATCGAAAATAACAAACAATAGGGACGAAAAATGTTGAAGGAGGATAACGATGGAAAATTCATTTCAACCATCTCAATCGATGAACAATCAAGCTGGGCAAATGCAACCACCTTTAAATCATGGTGGACACGAAATGTTTGATGCGCATGAAATTTTAGCTACGTTTATTAATGTCCTTGATCAATATGTGATTTTTGATCAGTACATTCAAGATCCTGAGTTAAAACAAATCTTAAAGCATCAACAACAGTTCATTACAGATTTGTATAATATTTCGGTTCAAACGTTTTCGACGGGACAAAAGCCAGATCATTCCCAAACGGTCTACAATATGGATCAAAGTAACGATGTAGTATATGGAATGAAGCCATCTCAGCCGAAAAAACCGAATACGTCCATTCAAGAAGTTTCAGACCAAGGATTGTCCGCTTATATGCTCGGATTGATAAAATCGACAGCATCACTATTAGCGATGACATCTCTGGAAATCACGAATCCGGTGTTTCGTCGAGTAATTTCCGATAGTGTTCCTAATTTCATCGAAATGGGCTATGAAATATTCTTGTATCAAAACAAACGAGGGTACTATCAAGTGCCGCAACTACAACCGCAAGATATGACGGCGATGATGTCATCCTTTGTAGAGGTACCAGTTTCACCAAACCCAAATCAAGAGATACATTAATTGGTGAGAGGTAAATGAGTATTCAATCGAATAGGTACTCATGAGGGAATTCCTCATACCTATTCGATTAATACCATGTATCTTATGAAAGATTTGCTAACTTATCTGGATTCATTGTTATATAAATTTCGACAATAATATTATTACTAATATAAAAACTAACTGAACTATGAATGGAACCGTTCAAATAAAAAACGATAGATGGTTGACCGTTGATTTTTTTAACTTCATAATCATAATCTTTTGCAACCTTTTTTCCAATACCAGATAAAAACAGTAAAACGTTTTGGCGTGATACAATTGGACGAATGGCGGCATTGATCTTACCGCCCCCATCTGAATAAAGTGTGACATCTTCTGATACGAGTTCAAGCAAATCATTTGTATTTTGCATTTGAAAGGCCTTAATAAAACGATTGACCACTGATTTGTTGTTTCCATAGTGTAAGTTCTCATTCTCTACAGTGGAGATTTTTTTCTTTGCCCTGCTGAATAGCTTTCGGCAATTTTCTTCAGACTTTTCTACAATCCTAGCAATCTCTCCATAAGAGAAATCGAATACTTTCCTTAACAGCAAAACAGCACGTTCATGGGGAGATAAATGTTCCATCATTCGTAAATAGGCTATACTTAGGCCCTCTTTTCGCAAGAGAACTTCTGAAGGATTATTTTCCTCAGATTCCTCAATATATAATGGTTCAGGATTCCAAGGACCAATATATTGCTCTCGTTTTTTCCTCGCCGACTTTAATAAATCAAGACATCGATTAGTCATCATTTTACAAAGGTATGCTTTTTTGTTTTCTACATTTTGTTTTTTGATTTGGTAGGCGCGTAAAAATGTCTCTTGCACAAGATCTTCAGCATCCGTTACCGAGCCCAGCATTCGATAACCTAATGAAAATAACAAAGGCTTGTATTTTTGATAATCTTCATTACTGATCTGCACTAGATCACCTCATTTTTTCGACTGATTTCTTTTGCTGCTTGCTTTCCGCTCTCGACCGCTCCTTCAGATAAGATTGCATTAGGCGATGCCCAGTCACCAGCTATAAATAATCCTGGTATGTGTGTTTCAGATTGAGTAAGTTCCCTTTCATCCCCTACTAGTGGCAAGCGATGACTGACGGTTATATTAGGTAAACAACGACATGTTATTACATAATTACGCCATCCTGGTTGTATCATATCAAGAAATTTTTCTAGATTGGATTTTTCCGCCCTCACGTCTATCTTCTCGTCTGGATGATGATATTTAAGAACATGTAGGATTGTACTCTGTCTATCTTTTGAGAGTTGTGCGTAGTTCGAATGGACGGAATAGTAGTACGGTTCTGTTACTCCCAAAGCGAAAAGATGATTTGGATTTGGAAGCTTTTTTAAAGCGACATCCAATGTTGCGGCTTTTATAGGCACTATTTGATCGAAAAAATTTCGTTGTGGGTGACAATCAGCTACTATTTTGTTCAATTCATGTGGTGAGCCCGTATAGAGTACTTGCTTTGATTGGATAATCTCATTGGTTGAAAGGGTTAATTGGAATGGTTCGATTTCGTTTTTTTCAATTTGTTTTACATTTGACTCCGTATGAATTTGAACACCCGAGATAACAGCCTGGTTGTGGAGCTGATCAATGATTGTTTGCCAGCCACCATCCAAATATACCACACCTCTCATGGCATGCTGCAAATGAGAGAGAATCACTTTCGCACTCGCTTTCTCAGGAGCGTGACAATATGTCGCCAGCCTAGCCAAAATACTCAATAGTAACTGAACATGTTCAGATTTGGCTGTCTGTGAAAGCCATTCTTGAAATGTAAGTGTGGCAAAGTCATCTGGATTTAACTGTTTAATTTTTGTTAATGAAGTAATCCATTCAAAACGATCTTTCAAATTCAATAACTTCGACTTTAGGAGCCCAATTGGTGAAAAAGGTGCTGTATAAAACTTCATGTTTTCAATTAAAAGGCCTCCTGCTTGTGGGGCTTTTCCCTCAAAGAATATGCCTAATTCTTCAAGTGTAGCCCTAGCTTTACCAGATTGATAAAATGCATGAGGGCCTAAATTAAAGTACTGATCTTGGACGATATCAGTACGAGCACGTCCTCCTACCTTTTTCCCTTTTTCTAAAATTAACACACTTAAATTCGTTTTAGCTAAAAAATTTGCAGCAACATAACCTGATAGTCCGCCACCAATAATGACAACATCCCATGTTTTATTCATCAAGATTTACCTCCCTATTTTTCCATTCACAAAAAAGACGAAATAGTGACGAGGGGTGTGACAAATAAATTTATTTTTAGACGATATACTTGTTTAAAGGCTGTTTTCGTATAGTTTGTTGCTTTTTCAGTCATTTTTAAAATGAATTCTGAACATTGCGCTCCAGACACTTGTTTTCCGCGGGGAAGAAGTCGAGCCTCCTCGACATGCGCCTGTGGGGTCTCGACCTTTCCTCTTTATCACGCAGGAGTCAAGTGCCCTCCGCTCCTTTACAAGGGGGAAAACGATTCTCAACAATATATTTTATACACACTAAAAGCAACAATCCTTTAGAAAAGAGCCTATTTAGAAAACACCTCTTCGTGATTCAATTTCTATTTTCATAAAGTTGTACAACTTCCCCTAAGTGAATACACTATGTACAAGGACTATTCGAAATGGGAGGGTGTCATGAGCATTTTTATCAGTTATATTTTTTTAGGGTTGTCATTATCAGCGCCAATTGGACCAATAAATGCTGCGCAGTTAGATAAGGGGATTAAAAATGGATTTTTACATGCTTGGTTAGTCGGGATTGGGGCAATGGCCGCGGATGCATTGTATATGATTGCAATTTATTTAGGAGTTGCAGCTTTTTTGGATACACCATTTTTAAAAACACTACTATATTCATTCGGCTTCTTCATCTTAACGTATACTGGGATTGAAAGTATTTTGACGAGCAATCGTGTGACACGATTGGAAGGGGAAACGAATGAGACGAAGAAAAAAGCGTTTGTATCGGGATTTTTAATGGCGCTTTCCAATCCGCTAAATATTTTGTTTTGGCTTGGGATTTATGGAGCCGTGCTAGCAAAAACGGCAGAATCTTATACAGAAAATCAATTATTCATATACAGTTTAGGAATTTTTGTCGGCATTTTAATATGGGATGTCATTATGGCTTCTATTGCAAGTGGCTTTAGAAAAATGTTAAAGCCTCAATTGTTACAAGGGATTTCCATCATTGCCGGACTGTCTCTTGTCGGCTTCGGGCTTTATTTTGGTTATGAGGCTTTTCGCCTCTTGTTTTAGGACATTCACCCATTTCTCTCTTTGCTAATACGATAGCAAGTAGCAAAGGGAGGTTTTTTTATGCAGCTTTACGATAAAAATTGGCTTGACGCCCATCAAGATACCCTTTCCGACTGGAAAAAAGATGCATTTCAGCAATTCTCTTCAATGTTAATAGACACCGATCATCCGTATCCTTGTGTACCTGGCATGCAAGGATTTTTGAAAAATCATTTGCGGTTTCAGTTTGTAGGCGACCCACGGGAAGAAAAAACGTTTCATGAATTAGCAAGTACATTAGCGCATTACGGTGACATCTCACGTGATACAGGAAAATACGCTTCGCTCGTTGTTTTTTTTGAAACGTCGGATGAATTATTGAACGAGTCGCAAGAAGCGTTTCAAGATATGTTTTGGACGATTTTAAATGAAGTGCATGCGCTTGATGAAAAGGAATGGCCTGAGAATATACCGACTGATCCTCATGATACGGCTTGGGAATATAGTTTTTGCGGGGAGCCGTATTTTGTGTTTTGTGCAACTCCATACCATCAGGTGCGAAAAAGTCGGCATTTCCCATACTTTATGCTCGCATTCCAGCCGAGATGGGTGTTTGCTGAAATCAATGATTCGACATCGTTTGGGCGCAAAATGAAAAAAGCGATTCGTTCGCGGCTAAAAGCATATGACAAAATCGCTCCTCATCCTGATTTAAAATGGTACGGAAAAAGTGACAATCATGAATGGAAACAATATTTCTTAAGTGATGATGATAACGAATCGAAAGGCACATGCCCGTTTACGTATATGAAAAAGAAATTAAATAAGCTACTCCCGTAGTGTCACAAATCGTGGCACTTTTTTCATGACTGTGGATGTCGTTTTCTTTTGAAAAGAGTAGCAACGAAAACAACGATTAAAAATCCTATGCTAACAAAAAAACTAATCCTTGTACTTTTTTCTAGTAAGGAACCCGATAACGCTAAAAATAATAAAAGGCTACCCGTAAAAACTTTCCCTTTATCCCATTTTGTTTTGGCAAGTAGTTTATAATACGAAAATAAAATAATAAACCATGTATACAAGAGCATAAGTCCGGCTGCTGTCGTGACATACTCATAAACAGATTTTGGTAACAAAAATGAAAATAAAATGGAAAGGAACACACCGCCACATAACACGAAAAAAGACCGGATTGGCACTTTTCGTTTTCCTTTTTCCGCAAGCTTTTTCGGTGCATCTCCATCTTCAGCAAGAGTGATTAAAATGGTGATGATGGCGTAAAGGGATGCGACAAAAGTAGAAAATCCAGCAATGATTAACACACCGTTAAATATATGTGGTAAAAAGGAAATCTCAAATTGGTTTAACGTCGTAATAAAAGGACTTTCGTCTGTTTGAATATGTTTCACGGATAGGACAGATAAAATCGCCCAAATAGAGGCAGCATATAAAACCGTTAACAACCCAATCATTACGATGCCCGATTTGGAAGCGGACTTTTGATCCTTTAACTCATTCATTAATAGGCCGAGCACTTCAATGCCACCAAACGCGTAATACGTATAAAGTAGAGACGACCAAATCCCGAGTGGTTCACCCGTAAATGAGAGCGGGTTTTGAGGACTCTCAAATGAGTCCGCTCCAATCACATCGAATAAAAATAACGAAACGACAAGAATAAACATAATGATCGCAGCAAGTTTAATCACGGCAAATAAGTTTTCAATCCGTTCGAATCCTTTTAAACCCGTCAGAATAATCAATAGCCCTAAAATGGCAAAAAAGAGCGAGAAAATCCAAAGCGGCCATTGAGGAAACCAATAACGAGCAAATATGGAAAGGGCGGCTAATTGACTGCCCATGATAAGCATTTCGCATACCCAATAGACCCACCCAACAGCAAAACCAACAAACGGCCCGAAGGCGGATTTAGCATACGTCCGAAATGATCCTTTTTCCGGATGATTGGCGAACATCTCTGCTAGCGTATGAAAGACAATAAATGTCCCAAGACCCGAAATGAAATACGAAATAATGACGGCATAACCCGCTTTTTCAATGGCAATACTCGATGCGAGAAAAAAACCAGTTCCAATCATACACGCAACTCCAAGTAACGATAATTGCCACCATTGCAATTGTTTTTCCACACGTCCTCCCCCAATCGATTATCACCTTTTGTATTATTGTCGGAGGAAAAAATAGAAATATGTATGATTGATTACTTCTTCACACAAAATGAAAACAATAAGAAAAGGGGGAAAAGTAATATGGAAAATCGGCTATATCACATCATCCCTGCTGAGCACGGAGCGGGGTTTCATTTACATAAAGGGGAAACGATTCGGATCATTGATCAAAATGGTGAGCAAGTGGCAGATTTTGTAGCGGTGAGTCGTGAGAACGAAGATGAAGTACTAGATCCAGGGGCAACTATGGATGCGATGCAAAAAAAAGATTTACAAATCGGTGATAAAATCTATTCCAATTACTATCGACCGATGTTCACCATTACAAAGGATAAGGTAGGAAAGCATGATCTATTACTTCCGGCATGTCGAAAGGAAATGTACGAGCTTTTATATAATAAAGAAAACCATGCAAATTGTTTTGATAATCTAAACGATGCGCTTAAAGCGTTTTCGATTTCACCACTTACACATCATCGCCCGTTTAACATCTTTATGAACACAGTCGTTGATGCAGATGGGCAAGTAAAAGTGGAACGACCGCTTTCAGAGCCGGAAGATTATATCGAATTACGAGCTGAAATGGATTTAGTTGTTGCCGTGAGTGCTTGTCCAACAAGTGAAAGTTCCTGTAATGGATTTGAACCATCGCCCATTCGAATTGAAATTTTTTAGTTTTCCAAAATTAAACTACCAAAATTTGAAACTTTGTTCATTTTTCATTCGTATTTATAGTAAGTGGTAAAGTCAAAAGGAGGGTGGTTGAAATGAACGGATGGTTTATTCTTTTTGGCGGATTGATCTTGTTTGGTGTAGTGACCGATTGGGTTGTGAAAAAGAAGAAATTGAAAATCGATCCTAACGAAGGAGCGAAAAACGCATCGGAGTCGGAACGTGTATATATGGAGACGTATTTAAGGGAAGTACGAGATGAACAAAATATTTTATAAATGATGAAAACAACCTCCTGCATGTTGAGAGGTTGTTTTCATTTATTCATTGCATGTGAACGCGCTGTCATTATTTGAACAGTCAAACCGTTAAATCCGACAATATTCAACGGGGCATTCGTCACAATTAATCTCAGATTTTAAAAAATCCAGCCGATGAACGAGTAACTTACCTTGATGATAGGAGATGATTTGATTTTTTTTCAAAACGCTCAGCATTCGGTTGACACTTTCGCGAGCGGTGCCACAAAAATTTGCAAGCTGTTGGTTCGTTAATTGAACATTTATTAAAATACCGTTGTCGAGATTCTCTCCGTAACTATTGGTTAAACGAATAAGTGTTGAATACAGCGCCCCTTTTTTCCCATTCAAAAGAAGGTCGCGGAATTTTGTTTCTGTTTTCCGGTAATGTTCACTCATCCATTTCATAAAAGCAACACTTAATGGAGGGTGGTGAGAAAGTGCCTGTTCAATCGTTTCTTTCGTAATAACGAGTACGGAGACATCTGTCATTGCTTTTGCGTGGTACATATGAATGGCGTGCTCAGAGAAAATCGAAAGCTCACCAATCATTTCATCTGATTGACATAGCTTTAAGCAAAGCTCCTTCCCATCAGGAGTTATTTTACTTAACTGAATGATGCCTTCCTCAATCACAAATAATTCTTTCGTAGCTGCTCCTTCTCGAAACAAATATTCATGCTTCGGAATTTTCCTCTCTACAAAATGAAGCGATTTTAATAGAGCTACAACGTCATTTGTCAAATCACACACCCGCTTTCACCTATCAATCTTTCTTCTATTTTATTACAATTTATCTTTTTTTAATGGAAATGATTTGGAGATTTTGTGAAAATAGACGTATGGAAAGGAGGCTTTTGAATTGGAGACACGAACGGCCATACACGTAGAAGAAGCAATGGAACGCCTAATGTCGCTCAAAAAAAGAGGACCCGTTGAGTATGTTCCGATTTTAGAATGTGAAGGTCGATACTTAGCAGAAGATTTAGTAGCGACTCATGATGTTCCTCCGTTTAATCGTTCGCCGTATGACGGATTTGCCATTCGTGCCGAGGATTCGGTACATGCTTCGGCAGACTCGCCGATAACTTTTCAAATAATTGACGCGATTGCGGCTGGTGAAGTGAGTGAAAAGACCATTCGCAAGGGGGAAGCGATTCGGATTATGACTGGAGCAATGCTTCCAAATGGCGCAGATGCCATCATCATGTTTGAAGAAACAGATGAATGGGAAGAAAACGGACAACCATATATGGCACTGAAACGCCCGGTCGAAAAAGGAACTAACATTTCCTTTAAAGGAGAGGATACGAAACAAGGTGAAGTGTTAGTCCGTGCAGGTACGAAAATTAACCCAGGCGTTATGGCTTTATTAGCAACGTTTGGATACGATGCGGTACCTGTTGTTAAACCATTGACAATAGGGATTTTATCGACTGGAACGGAATTGTTGGAGGTTCATGAAGCACTTATTCCCGGGAAAATCCGCAATAGCAATGCCTATATGGTATATGCTCAAATTAAGCAAGCAGGCATGGTTCCGAAGATGTTTAGACAACAAAGCGATGATTTTCATGACTGTTTAACAGCAGTCCAAAAAGCATTACAGCAAGTCGACGTGTTAATTACAACGGGGGGAGTATCGGTTGGTGATTACGATTTTCTTCCCGATATTTACCGTGAACTCGGCGCTAATGTTTTATTTAATAAAGTGAAAATGCGGCCAGGCAGTGTAACGACGGTTGCAGAATTAAATGGAAAGTGGCTATTCGGATTGTCCGGAAATCCATCTGCATGCTTTGTCGGCTTCGAATTATTCGTTCGTTCGCTTGCTAACTATTGGAACCACTCACGAAAGCCTTTTCCAGAGCTTATAGAAGCAACATTAACAAAATCGTTTAAGCCAAACTCGTTTACTCGTTTTATTCGAGGAAAAGTTGATTATCAAAATGGGACCTTACATGCTGTACCCGTCGGCCTTGATCAATCCAACATGGTTGCAGCCTTGAGTGAAGTAGAAGCGTTAATCATTTTGCCTGATGGGGAGCAAAGCTATGAAAAAGGAGAGGACGTAAAGGTTTTGCTACTCAACCATTGTAGTGGAAACGAAACGTTTCTGTAAAAAGTGCCGCATGATTAAGGAGCACTCGGAGGTGAATACATATGGGAAAACGACAGTTTGAAATCACGATGCAACCGATTTCGATAGAGGAAGTAACGAAAAAAGTGATACGACCTGAAGCGGGAGCTGTAACGACATTTACAGGTACCGTTCGAGAATGGACAAATGGAATTCGAACAATTTCCTTGAAATATGAAGCGTACGAAGCGATGGCTGTTAAAATGTTCGAACAAATCGCACAAGAAGTGAATGAAAAATGGCCAGGCTCAACATGCGCCATCACTCATCGAATTGGTGAGCTTCAAATATCCGACATTGCGGTGGTCATTGCCGTTTCCACACCGCATCGAAAAGAAGCCTATGAAGCGAATGAATACATTATTGAACGAATTAAACAAATCGTGCCGATATGGAAAAAAGAAGTGTGGGAAAACGGAGAATATTGGGTTGGTAGCCAAACCGCAAAACCACAGAAAGGAGAATCAACATGATCAAAGTACTTCTATTTGCCGACTTACAAGAAGCGAAGAACACCAATCAATTAACGTTACAGTTGGAAAATTTGACCGTGTCCGAGTTGAAAGAACATTTACATAAAAATGAGCATTTACCTATGGAGCGAGTTGCATTTGTCGCCGTAAATGAAGAATATGCAACGGATAATGATGTAATAAAAAGTGGAGATGTTGTCGCCCTTATTCCTCCTGTAAGTGGTGGATAAGAAACGGTTTGGAGTTAGGAGAGAAGTATTTGGCATCGATAATTGTTTGGTTTCTACTAATAACGATTGGCGGCATTAGTGGAATTGGAATATGTAGCTTATTTGAAGGAAATGAAGTGTTAACAGGCTACGCTGCCATGCTCGGTATGATCATCGCCTTATTAAGTGCGATTTTCTTTCAATTACATATTATGCATCGTGATCAAAAGCACTAAAACGTTCAAACGTTTTAGTGTTTTTTTCATAAATGAACACAGCAACATATAAAATCCTAACAGTAATTCCGACCAATACCGAAAAGTTAATGGTTAAATTGATGAAAAACATCTCGAGAAATACCAGCAAAAATCGCTTCATAATTTAATCCCCCTCACAACTTCCTTTACTATAATCGGTTAAAAAAGGAAGATTGCTAATATTTCGTGCTGCATGGGAGTAAAAAGGTTCACAATGCATCAAGGTCAGGAAGAAAGAAGGAGATTTTTCTATTACGTAGAACATGAATACTTGTAAAATATGGTTTGGAAATACTTACTAAAATACTCATCGTGATGGTGATTTCTGGCAACTTCTTGAAAAGGGGATGAAAAGATGAAAATTGACTTTGGCCGAACTGCAAAAGATTACAGTTTATTTCGAGCGGGATATCCGGATGAATTATATAAACGTCTAAGAAGGATTAATATCGGAAGCGATGGACAGTCAATACTAGACTTAGGAACAGGGACAGGTTATCTTGCAAGAAGATTTTCAGAACAAGGTGCACGAGTTACGGGAGTTGATATATCAGAAGAACTAATAAATGCTGCCAAAGAACTCGATAACGAAAAAGGGTTGAAGATTAAATATGTTAAAGCAAGAGCTGAAGAACTTCCTTTTCATGCACCTACTTTTGACGTTGTTACTGCAGGTCAGTGCTGGCATTGGTTTCAAGGGGAAAAAGTAATGAATGAAATACGTAGAGTATTAAAGAAAAATGGGAAACTGGTCATTGTTCATTTAGATTGGCTGCCTCTTAAGGATAACATTGTAATGAAAACGGAAGAGCTTATATTGTCATATAACCCAAACTGGACAGGAGCAGGTGGAACGGGTGTATATCCAGATTGGTTAACTCAAGTAGCGAATGGGGGATTTAAAAACATCGAGACTTTCACTTTTGACCTTGACATTACGTATAGTCAGGAAGCTTGGAGAGGGAGAATAAGAGCGAGTGCGGGAGTAGGTGCAAGTCTTGATAAAGAAACAGTAAAGGCGTTTGATCATGATTTAAAAATATTATTAGAATCAAATTATAGAGAATCCATTGATATACCACATAGAGTTTTTTGTTTAGTATGTAGTAAGCCACAATAAGATTTTCTTCCGATAAACTTTATAGCGTTGTTTTAAGGAGAAAATCAAATGAGTAAAATAAGAGGTGCATAACTCGCACCTCTTTTATTTGCCCTTCGATTATCATTCAATATCTTTATAAACAAATTCTCGATATTTAACAAATTCATTCTTCTTATAAAAATTTTTAGCTATTTCGTTATGAAACCAGTAGTCTAATTCAATCTTTTGTATCCCGTTATCCTTCGCTATTTCAACGATTTCTTCCATTAATTTAGAACCGTAACCTTTATTTCTTTCATTTTCCGAGATGCTGATCTGATGCACATAAATCGCTTTATACGCTTTTTTAAAGGCGTTTTCCGGATAATCTCGAAATTCAATCCAAGCATACCCTAAAGGTAAGCCATTGTCCTCCAACAAAAGGAACATGAATTCTTCTTTATTTATATTGTTTTGAAAGAACGATTTAATTCCTTCAAAATTGTATTCTTTGAAATACTCTGGGTACAGATTTACGTGTAGGTCATGAACATATTTGTTTAATTTTGCAACTAATTCAAAATCGGTTGTGCGACTAATTTTCACCTTCGTTTCCCCCTTGTAAAGAACTCCCCAAAGGACTACCTTCTAAAAGGATATTCTGTAAATTTTACCTTTTATTTTACGACTTTCTGATTACAAATTCCTGCTCCCATTTCTGCATGTTTATTCGTTTTTTGGTGAACATAGGAAATAGGTGGTGAGAGCATGAAAGACTTTTTGTCCTACTTACCAGAATGGGACCATTTGGTCGGTGCGGTATTCGCCTTTTTAATCCCGTATTCCATCGCCAAAATCTCTTCACTCATTCGGGAATAAAAGGATATTTGATTGAAATTAGGTGAAAAGACATGCATAAATGGTTATGGATACAGAAACAGAAAAAGAAAGAAACCCAACCTCCACGTGAATACGTGAAAATACACGGAACATCGGAAGTATTCTCTGCCAATATGCATGCGAACCTTGAGGAAGTTGACGGCATTATTGGAGGGAATCCAGATGTTGTCATTCGTCATTTTTACATCGAAGTGTTTCAAGTAAACGCTGCGGTTGTGTTTATAAAAGGAATTGCCGATCGGGAAAGAATTCATGAGCAAATTTTAAAATCAATTATGCTTCATTATAGGCAAGCATCTAGTGAAGAAAAAAGCAAACCAGTTAGTCCGAACAAGATGAAAGATGCGATTAAAAATCTTGTATTAACCGTTTCGGATGTAAAAGAAGTAAAAAACATTGAAGAATGTATCATGAATATTTTCATTGGGGAGACGGCGTTATTTATCGAGGGATCGGATACGGTCTTAATTCTCGGTACAAAAGACTGGCCTTCACGATCGATTGAAGAACCGATTTCCGAAGCGACGGTTCGTGGTTCACGAGAAGGTTTCGTTGAAAATGTCCTTGTGAATATTTCTTTAATTCGTCGGAGAATTCGAGACCCTAATTTAAAAATGACGAACTATACAATTGGACGAAGGAGTCAAACGCCCATTGTTGTCATGCATATGAAGGACATTACAAACGAAAAACTGTTAGATGAAGTAAAGACTCGGATTGAGTCAATTGACATTGATCAAGTCCCGGAGTCAGGAATCATCGAGCAACTGATGGAGGATGATTTTTTATCTCCTTTCCCACAAATACTCGCAACGGAACGTCCTGATAAAGTAGCACAAGCGCTATTAGAAGGTAGAGTTGTCGTCTTAGTGGATGGCACTCCATTTGTTCTTGTCATGCCCATGACGATTATATCTATATTGCAAAGCCCTGAAGATTATTATGAGCGCTTTTTCGTTGGTACGCTCATTCGTTTTATGAGAATTGGGGCGGCATTTATTTCACTATTTGCACCTTCTTTATATGTCGCATTAGTTTCTTTTCATCCAGGGCTCATTCCATCGGACTTAGTTATTTCCATTGCCGCGAGTCGCGAAGGGGTACCGTTTCCTTCCATTGTCGAAGCACTTATGATGGAGGTAACCATCGAGTTACTACGAGAAGCGGGGGTTCGCCTGCCAAAACCAATTGGTCAAACAGTGGGGATTGTCGGTGGTCTCGTCATTGGAGAAGCAGCTGTTTCGGCAGGACTTGTTAGTGCAATGATGGTAATTGTTGTAGCAGTGACGGCCGTATCATCCTTTGCCTTACCGCAATACGGAGTCGGAATTGCTTTACGGATATTACGTTTTGGCATGATGCTTTCAGCAGCCTTTTTAGGATTGTTTGGCATTATGATGTTTGCGATGATTATTACCATTCATTTAGTCAAATTAAAAAGCTTTGGCGTGGAGTACACTGCTCCACTCGTTCCGTACCAATTTCGTGATTGGAAGGATGCCTTGCTTCGTTCCCCATATCGTGAGTTAACCCGTCGACCTGATATGTTGAAACCGAAGGAATCGATTCGCATGAAAGATCGTACATCCAAATGGAAAGGAGAATGAGATGTTTCCGACATCACAAGAGAAAATAACGAATGTTCAAGCGTCCATCGCCGTCATGATGACCGTTATTGGTGTAGGAATCATTACCTTGCCAAGAACGAGTGCAGAAGCTACCAAAACACCAGATGTATGGATAAGTGTCGCTTTTTCTGGTCTAATAGCTATCGTTGCCTCTTATTTCGTTGTCAAATTGGCGGGTAAATATCCAGGTAAAACGATTTTTGAATTTACTCCAGAAATTGTTGGAAAACCGATTGGTGTCGTCATAAACAGTTTTGTCATTCTTCACTTTACGTTAATTGCGGCGTATGAAGCGAGATCGATGGGTGAAGTCATTCGAAGTTATTTATTAGATAAGACGCCTATAGAAGTTGTCATCATTGTTTTTATGAGTGTAGGTGTCTATTTAGTAACAGGTGGCATGAATGCGATTTTGAAATTGTTCGAGTTATATTTTCCAGTAATTTTATTTTTCTTTTTACTCATGTTTACGCTAACGATAACAAGCTTTGAATTAGATAATGTCCGCCCATTTTTAGGGCAAGGAATGAAGCCGGTGTTTAATGGCGGAAAGGTAACAACGCTGTCGTATGTAGGATTTGAAGTAATGTTCGTTGTCACAGCATTCATGCAAACGCCAAAAAAAGCGGTAAAAACCACGTTTATTGCCATTTCGTTTATTATGATTCTTTATACGACGTTACTTGTTCTGATCATCGGGTCACTAACTGTTGATGAAGTGCGGCTATTAACGTTCCCGACGATGGAATTCGTCAAATCCATTGAAGTGGAAGGCTTTTTCCTTGAGCGATTTGAAGCATTCTTTATGATCATGTGGGTCATAACGACATTTACCACCTATGCTATTTATCATTATTTAGCTTCCTATGGTTTATCAACTATGTTGAAACAAAATTTTTCTCAATTATCGTTTGTCCTTCTTCCTGTTATTTATTTGCTTGCAATCTATCCAGAAAATATTAATGAACTCTTTTCTTTTGGAGATATCATCGGGCAATTATCGTATATCATCATTGGGGTTCTCCCAATTCTCTTATTCATAATTGCTTTTCTTCGGAAAAAAATGAATAAAACAAACAAAGGTACGCAATGAGGGATACAATGAAATGGTTGAAAATCATGAGCATTTTTCTTACGTGTAACTTATTTTTGACAGCCTGTTGGGACTTAGAAGATATTGAAGATATCGGGATCGTCGTTGGGGTAGGATTAGATGTCGTTGAAAATAACGAACATGACCGTCCGAATATTGATTTTACGCACCAATTCGTCGTTCCGAAAGCACTTGCCGGTGAGCAAGGGGGCTCATCTGGATTGGAAGACCCGTATCATAACGTGTCTGTCAATGAAATCGATGTGTTTGAAGGAGGTAGAGAGACATCTACACTCACGAGTCGAAGTCCGAATTACGCACATTTAAAGATTGCGGTCATTCATGAAGAAGTGGCGGAAACCATCAACCTCCTAAATCTCCTCAATTTCTTTTTTCGTGATCATGAAATGCGTCGAACCGCCCGTGTCATTGTATCTGCTGAAGATGCGAAAGAAATATTAGATATTAAAGGGAAGAAAGATGCCATTCCATCGCTTAAATTGTATCAAATGACACGGAATATGGAATACAAGACGGGAAAAATGCCTCCTAGTATGAACTTAGGTGAAATTTCAGAACTCCTTTCCTCTAATCGATCATTTATGATTCAACGCGTAAAAAAAATGGAAGACGAAGTTCAAATTATTGGTGCTGGTGTAATTAGTGGAAAGTCGAAAATGATGGTGGGGCTGTTAAACGAAGATGAAACATTTGGAATGAATTGTATTACCGGGAATGCATCGGCGGGAATCATTACGGCAACTCATCCGAAGTCAGATGCTTTAGTATCCTATGAGATTGACGGGCTATCTTCCAAAATTACGCCTATGCTAAAAGGCGACCAACTATCCTTTCATGTCAAAGTGAATACGGAAGGGCGAATAGGGGAGGATTGGAAGCTTGATAGCGACGCTTTTGAAGAAGCATACATTCAAAAACTAGAAACATTAATTGGACAAGAATTAAAGCGACTAATGACCGAAGGGATAAATAAAACACAAAAAGAACTCCGTGTAGATGTTGCGGGGTTTGGAGAGGAAGTTCGGATTCACGAGCCTCGTTATTGGGAAAAAGTTAAGAAAAATTGGGATAAAACGTTTGAAAAGAGCGAAATATCGTTTGATGTTTCCGTTAACATTCGACAATTTCAAATGAGAGGGAGAAAATTAAACCCATCATAAAATGAACAATAAAATCGTCCAATTTTGGACGATTTTTTGTTCGGTACCAAACGTTTTATCCATCAATTTCACTCAGCTTTTAAAAAGAAAAATTTTGTAAAAAAATTTTAATTAAATGAAACATCTTGTCGATATCAATCGTAAATAGTAATGGAATCATTATAAGGAGGTCATACAAATATGACAGAAACAGTTGAAAGAAAAGAAAAACCGAAACTTTTTGGCATCATTACGAGTCCGAACGAAACGATGGACCGCATCAAGGAAAATCCGAAGGTGCTCATTCCTCTTCTCGTTGTCATGGCGATTAGCATACTATCGGCATTTATCGGCATAAATGCTGTAGATGTATCGAGTATGGCTGGAGCTGACATTCCAGCAGAAGAAGCGGAAATGTTTGAGCTTTTTACTAAAATTTCAGCAGTCGTGTTTGGTATTATCACACCGCCGATTATTTTATTAATTTCAACCCTTATTTATTTAGCTATTACGAAAATTGCCGGTACAGGTGCAAAGTTTAAACAACTCTTTTCACTTTCTACCTACATCGGATTAATTACCGCGATTGGAACATTATTAAACACAATCATTATTTCTATTGTTGGCATTTCATCTGATAGCGTCAGTTTTACATCGCTAAATGCAATTGTGGGCGCAGAAGGAGCTCTTAGTGGATTTTTAAGCTCCATAGAAGTGTTTGCTATTTGGTCGACAATTTTATCTGCGATCGGTTTAGAGCGTGTTGGAGGTTTATCCAAGCGCGCTGCTTGGATTGTGACCATTATTCTTTTTGCAATCGGAGTATTATTCAGTACATTTAGTGCGGCAGCAAGCAGTATGATGGGGGCTTAATATGAAGAAAAAAATTTGGATTGGAATTGGGATTACTGTCCTTCTAGCCGTATTGATAACGGTTGGCGTTATGAGGGCTCAATCGACGGAAGAAATCATGGTAGAAACGGCGACCATTCAAGAGCAAGAACTAACTGGAACTGTCATGATACCTGGAACACTTCAATTAGCGAATGAGCAAAAAGTTTATGTTGACGCTCAAAATGGTGAAATAAAAGAGATTTTCGTAAAAGAGGGAGACACCGTGGAAAAAGGATCTCCTCTTCTGAAGTACGAAAATGAACAGTTACAATTAGAAAAAGAACAAAATCAATTAACGATTGAATCGAATTATATACGAATTAATCAAATTAATGATCAGCTCGAAGACTTAGACGATAAAGAAAAAGAATTAGAAAAACAAGTAGGGAAAGAAGAAGCGAAAAAACAAGTAGAAAGTGAACGAAAACAGCTTGAAACAGAGAAAAAAATGGCTGATTTAGAATTGCGACAAAACTTATTACAAAAAGAAACTATCGCAAAAAGGTTAAGTGAATTAGAGGTAAAAAGCGAAATTGATGGAATCGTCATTTCAGTCGATGAAGATGCGAAAAATAGCATAGATCCGAAAGTGCTCATACATATTGGTAGTTTAAAAGAATTAAAGGTTACCGGAGCAATTTCTGAATATGATACCCTCAAAATTGTTGAAAACCAACCGGTAACACTCACGACCGATGTCTTGCCAGATGAAAAATGGTCAGGGACGGTCTCATATATTAGTACACTACCAGAACAGATGGATGCGATGACGCAGAGTGGTGCGGTTCAGTATCCGATTGAAGTGACTGTGACAGACGATAATATAAAAGCAAAACCAGGCTTTAAAATGATTATGGAAATTGAAACGGAGCGTAAAACGGCTCAAGTCATACCAGTAGATGCGATTATTCGTGAAGATGAAGGTCACTTTGTGTGGGTGGTTGAAGACAACAAAGCTACGAAAAAAGAAATAACGGTCGGAAGTGCAAATGGTGACATGATGGAAGTGAAAAGCGGCTTGACGAAAGAAGATCAAGTCATCGTCAACCCTTCCGATAAGCTTATGCCAGGAGTGGAAGTGACCGTTCAATGATTGAGTTAAAAGACATTACGAAAAGCTATAAACTAGGAAAAGAAGAGGTTCCTATTTTAAAAGGAATCGATGTCTCCATTATGGAGGGAGAATTTGTCGCCATCATGGGGCCATCTGGATCAGGAAAGTCGACCTTGATGAATATAATCGGCTGTCTCGACCGACCGACGGATGGTCAGTACTTTTTTGATGGAGAAGATATATCCACATATAAAGATTTGCAGTTAGCGAAAATTAGAAATCTATCTATCGGATTCGTATTTCAACAGTTTCAATTGCTTCCACGGTTAAATGCGCTCAAGAACGTTGAACTTCCGATGATTTATGCGGGTGTGAGCAAAAAAGAAAGGGAAGAGCGAGCAAAAACTGCGTTAGAAAAGGTAGGTTTAGTTGACCGGATGAAGCATATGCCAAATGAATTATCCGGTGGACAAAAACAGCGAGTAGCCATTGCTCGTGCGATTGTCAATCAACCAAAGCTCATATTAGCGGACGAACCGACAGGAGCACTTGATACGAAGACGAGTTTTTCGATTATGGAGCAATTTGTGCAATTGAATGAAGAAGGAACGACCATTGTTCTCGTAACACATGAGCAGGAAGTGGCAGAGTACGCTAAAAGAGTGATAACTGTTCGTGACGGTTTAATTACCGAGTCTTCTGTCAGAGGAGGTCGTTAACGATGAGTTTTATGGAAAATATGCGCATGGCTTTATCCTCCATAATGGCACATAAGCTGCGCTCCATTTTGACGATGCTCGGAATTATTATCGGGGTTGGTGCCGTTATCGTTGTCGTAGCAATTGGACAAGGTGGGGAACAGCTATTAAAATCTCAAATTACCGGATCTGGAAATACGATTGAAGTGTACTACCAACCGAGTGAAGAAGAATTGAAAAGAGATCCAAATGCATACATGCGTGATGCATTTACAGAAGAAGATATAAAAGCTTTAAAGGAAATTGAAGAAGTGAAGAACGTCGTTGCTTCAAGCACAACCATGTATGAAACAAGGTTCAAAGAAGAAACCATTGATGCAACGATATTTGGAATTAATGAAGCGTACCCACTTGTTAATGAATTTAAAGTAGCCAACGGTCGCGAATTTTCGGACTCTGACTATTTAGGAGGAAGAAGGGTCGGAATCATTTCAAGTCAAATGGTAGAAGACCTTTTTCCAGAACAAGACCCAGTCGGTGAAATTGTATGGGTTAACGGTCAGCCGATTGAAATTATCGGGGTGTTAGAAAAGGCGACAGGACTATTTGCGTTTGAAGGCGCTGAAATTTACATGCCTTGGACGACGTATCGAAACGCATTCGGTGTTAACTCCTACACGCAAGTAACATTACAAGCAACGAGTGCGGACGATATTCAAGCGGCAGGTGAAAAAGCGGAAAAAACGTTAAACAGGCTGCATAACACCGAAGATTCTTATCAAGTCATTAACTTTGAAGAAATTGCTGAGGGGATTGGACAAGTCACAAGAATTATGACGCTAATCATCAGTAGTATTGCTGGTATTTCTCTCCTTGTCGGTGGAATCGGAGTCATGAACATCATGCTCGTTTCCGTTACCGAGCGGACGAGAGAAATCGGTATTCGAAAAGCGTTAGGTGCGACAAAAGGGCAAATTTTAACACAGTTTTTAATTGAGTCAGGGACTTTAACTTTAATTGGTGGAACGATTGGAATTCTCATCGGAGCTGGTGGAGCCTCGCTGATTTCCTATTTTGCTGGTTGGCCATTTTTAATTTCATGGCAAGTCATCCTTGGCGGGTTGTTATTCTCCATGGTCATCGGAATTTTATTTGGTATGTTACCAGCGAACAAAGCATCACGACTTGATCCAATTGAAGCACTACGATATGAATAAAAGTAAAGAATCCTCCATGAAGAACTTTCTTCATGGAGGATTTTTTATTGTTACAGAAAATTTAAGTTCAATAAATTGTTAAAGTATTCTTTTTACATTTTTTTGGTGTCTAGCTCCAAGCGCCATCAGCTCGGGTCGCTTCGGCCCAGACGGAAGCCTCCTCGCATGTCCTCCAGCGCCCTTCGCCTAAGTACTTGCGCTTTGCGCTTTTCTTAGGATTCACTGGTCGTGATTTAGGGCCAGACGATGTTGAAGATTCACTTGCGTTAATCAATGCTCAGTTTAATTATTCACGACATTTTAACATTGTCCGAGTTGAAATTTTGTATGGCACTAATTAACCAAGCTTTTGACTAAATGGTTCCGCATGGTTCCCCCATAAAGGCTCTACACACTCTGTTTTGATTGTATGTAAGTGAAGCTTTTGAATGGCAAAATCAATTAACTCAGAAGCAACAAACGTTCCAATCCCACTTGTTAAATAATCATATTCTAACCAATAATTCAATACTCCGTCCGTTTTCTTTTTTGAAATGGCAGCCCCACCGATTGACTCCCCGTTTGAAAGAATAGAAAAATAGTGATCACCATTATTCACGTCGCTGTGCAGTAAGTTTTGGAATTGTTGTTTGGAAACTTCTTTTACTTCAATCGCTGAGTCAAGCAAATGTACCATTTACAAAATCTCCTCTCCTAATGTCTTTTCTATAAAAACAATTGTATTTTTGATAAAGACATTATATGATGGAATTCTTTTGAAAACAAGCTTTTTTCAAAGATTTATTTGTACATGATTGCTTTTAACGTTTTGCCGTAGCACTTGCTTTCTCAACATCCTACAGGAGTGAAATCTCCTCGCTTCATTTTAAAGAGTGAAAATCCTGCACAAGCATAGTCTTTTATTCGTCCGAAAAAAAACCATTATTTAATATTAGGGGGAGCAAAGAGAAATATAAAGAAGAAGTAGCCCTGACAGACTACTTCTTTAATCATCATTGGAGAACATATACACACGATGGTGCCAACGAATTCCAAAGATGAGACCAATCGCCATCATACTTCCGATTAAAGAACTCCCTCCATAGCTTAAAAAAGGAAGGGGAATACCGGTAATCGGAAGTAGTCCGATGGTCATTCCAGCATTTTGGAAGACGTGGAACACAAATAAACTAATGACACCCGCGCAAATGTAGCTATTGAATTCTTCATTTGTTTCTAATGAAATTTTTACTAAATGGTAAATGAGTAAGAAATAAATACTTAATACGACACTCGTACCGATGAATCCAAATTGTTCACCGATAACGCTAAAAATAAAATCGGTATGGTTTTCTGGAATATAAACTTGTCCTTCTCCAAACCCTTTTCCAGTAATTTGTCCTGAACCAATTGCTTTTAACGAATTCAACAAGTGATACCCTTCAGCGCTTTTGTACCCTTCAGGATTTAACCACGCGTAAATGCGACCAAGCTGATATTCTTCAACTTTTAAATATTTTTGCAACAGATCAGGCTTAACTAATACAAAATAAAAAATGGTGGATACAGCTGTCCCAATAAACGTTAAAATCGTCAAAACGATTTTCCATGATATTCCTGAGACGAAAATTAAGCCTGCGACAATCGCCATCATCACGAGTGCAGTCCCTAAGTCAGGTTGGTCTAAAACTAATAAAATCGGAGGAGCTGCTGTTGCCCCAATTTTTAGCAGTAGTTTCATATCTGATTCAAGCGTACGTCGAGGATTTTGTTCATTATGCTTGGCGATAATCGTACTTAACGTTATGATTAAAAAAACTTTCATGACTTCCGCTGGCTGAAAGGAGAAGCCAGGTAACGTAAACCATGCTTTTGCTCCATTGATTGTTCGGGCAATAGAAGAAGGGGCAAATTTTAATATGACAAGCAAAGATAGTCCGAGCCCATATAAATACCAAGACATTCGTTGAAGTTGATCAGAATCAAAATTCATGACACCGAAGACAATCCCACAACCAATGATATAATAAACTATTTGTTTCAATAAGAATGGGCCCCCGTATTGACCGGATGTTAAAACAGCCCCATAGATGGCAATACAGCTCACGCAAAATAACAGAAAGATAATCGAAGCGAGCTGATAATCAAACCTTGATTGCCTATTTTTATTTAAATCCATGATGTTCACCAACTTTATAGTATTTCAAGAACGAAGACGTCCGTTTATGTAGACGAACAAAGGAGTATAAAGGTTTCATATACATGTTTTACCTTTCATATAGTAGCATAAATTGACCGATTTGCCCATGAACAGAGCGAATAAACTTTCAGATTTGACATATAGTCTAATGAAAAAGAACAGCTACCAATAAGAGTAGTTATTACCCCAAAAAGTTGAATAGGAGTGTTATATGGAAAGGATCGAAACGCCAATACTCGTTGTGATGAATGTGCAGCGTGGCTACGATTATGCAGGGTATGGTAAGCGTAACGGTATGTTTGCCGAGGCGCGTATGAAGGAATTGTTGTCGATATGGCGAGAAAGAGAGTTACCGGTCATTCATACACAGTTTGATGATCCGAAACAATCTTCCCCACTGCACCGCACAAATGCAGGTTTTCATTTCAAGGATGGGTTTAAGCCGCAAAAAAACGAGCAGCATTTAATTTATTCTTCCTACTCTACGTTCATTGAACAAGTACTGACGAAGGAACAAAAGCCCATCTACATTTTTGTTGGTTTTTCTCTTTTTCCTCATATTGCTACCGTAAGTCAAGTTCTCTCAACTTCTGATAGCCATCAATACATTGTTGCAGATGCAACCGTTAGTTTTGAAAAAATTTCGTTTAATAATGAAAGTTTATCCGCCGATGAAGTCCACTTTGCTATTTTGACGTCGATGATGAACGATGAAACGACCGTCATCACGAGCTTTATGGCAAAACAGCTTGCTGTAAGTGCAAAAAACATTGGAAAACAAAAAACAACGACGTAAACAGAGGCACAATTGCCAACAAATAAGACGCCACCCCTCTAATGGGATAGCGTCTTTTGTTTTTGTTACAGAAAGTTTAAATTCAATAAAGTGTTAAAGTATTCTCTTTACCGTTTTTTGGTGTCTAGTTCCAAGCACCAACAGCTAAGGTCGCTTCGGCCCTGCTGTGGCGACGGAAGCCTCCTCGCAGGTCCTCCAGCGCCCTTCGCCTAAGGACTTACGCTTTGCGCTTTTTCTGTGAAAATAAAAATTACCGATGAGCTGAATAATCAATCATGATAGATAGATGGTAGAAAGGAAACCCCGGGGAGAATAAATTTTCATGTCCGGGGTGTGAGTGTAAAATCATGTATGTTTCTTATCGAATAAATTGTGAGATGACGTTGTTTAGAGCAGGTGCTTGCTTTGTCGGTACTTGATGACTGACGTTGGCGATATAGATAACGTCTACCTTCTCAATGTTTTGCAGGAAATGGTGCTTGTAATGGTGCACATAATAATCATGTTGTCCGTAAACGAGCAGTACAGGAACGTTAATTTCATGTAGTCGATCGGTCGATCTATATTCTACTCCAGATTCATACATCTCAATAAGCGTTTTCCTGTTCGTTTTTAACATGTATTGATACAAATGTTTCTTGAATGTTTTTGACGGTGCGTGAGCGTTACTGATTGTTTTTGCTAGAAGTGGAAGCATTCCAAGTTTCGCTACTTTAATACCAAGTAAAAACTCCGCATGTAATAAAGGAGATGTGACTTCTGAAAATCCTCCAATTAAAATTAAACCCCGTACTTTATTGGGATAGGAAAGGGCAAAATGTTGTGCGATTGAACCACCATTTGAATAGCCACAAATATATGCTTGTTCGATAGACAAGCTCTCTAATAAGTGGTTTAAATCTTCACTAAGTAAACTCATTGTGATCGGGTCATTCGAAGAAGAGCTTTGTCCATTACCTCGAATATCATATAAAATAATATCGTAATCTTTGGATAATGGACGTTGATAGTGAAATGTAACAAGCCCCATTCCTGGAGGATGAACAAAGACGATGGGAACACCATTTCCCATTCGTTCATAATACGTTTTCATTCCATTTTGTAAGTCAATTAAAGGGATATGACCAGCCCCTTTCTTCTGTTCATTTCCTAGTATTTGTCGTACATAACTTTTCATGCATTGAATGATTATGATTGATTTTGGTTGAAAATGAACAAAAATGATTGAATTTGATTGTTTGAGTTCGTATAATAAAATCAAACGTCAACAGAAGGCGTTTTCAAAGTGAGGGAAAATTCGTGTTAACCGAAGAAAGACATCACATTATTTTACAGTTGTTAAAAGAAAAAGAAATCGTGAAGCTTCATGAAATGGTAGAAGCAACGAATGCTTCTGAATCAACGATTCGACGTGATTTAACGTATTTAGAAAAAAATAATTATGTGAAACGTGTACACGGTGGAGCAACCCGCGTGACAGGAAAATTAATTGAACCTGACATGAAGGAAAAATCAACGAAAAATTTGCAAGCAAAGAAAGTGATTGCGAAAAAAGCGGCTTCTCTTGTAGAGGATGGTGACTGCATTTATTTAGATGCAGGGTCGACTACCCTTCAAATGATTGACTTTCTTAACACTGATTACGATATCGTCGTTGTTACAAATGGCTTAGGTCATATTGAGCCGTTATTAAAAAAGGGGATTAAAACGTATTTAGTTGGAGGCTATGTTAAGCCGAGAACAGGTGCATTAATTGGAAGCGGAGCGATTGATTCCATCAAGCAATATCGATTTGATAAATGTTTTCTCGGGGCAAATGGTGTTCATCCAGATTTAGGAATTACAACGCCTGACCCTGATGAAGCAGCAATGAAACGTCAAGCACTCCAACTGTCCCGAGAAACGTTTCTGCTCGTCGATCACACGAAGTTTCATGAAATCTCCTTTGCAAAAATTGCAAATTTAGAAGAAGTAACAATTATTACAGATGATGCAAAAGAGGACTTAAAACAATTTAATGCATTAACAAACATAAAGGTTGTGGAATGATGATTTACACTTTAACCCTCAATCCTTCTATTGATTACATTGTCAATCTTAACTCATTTGAAACAGGAGCACTGAATCGAATGGATGATAGTGCAATGTATCCAGGTGGAAAAGGGATTAACGTATCACGTGTGTTAAAACGGCTCGGTGTGCATAATTGTGCACTCGGCTTTATTGGGGGATGGCCAGGACAATACATTGAAGAATCCATCCGACGAGAAGGAATTGAGGCGCAATTTACAAAAATTCAAGCGCCTACGCGAATTAATATTAAATTAAAGACGGATTTAGAAACGGAAATCAATGCAGCGGGTCCAATGATTACACTGAAAGAACAGAAAGAATTGATCCAAACGATTGAATCACTTACGAGTGACGATTGGCTTGTACTAGCGGGGAGTATTCCAAAAAGTTTACCGGCGACATTTTACGAAGAGGTTGTTTCGATTAGTAAAAAGAAAAGCATCCCGACAGTCGTTGACGTTTCTGGAGATTACATTCATTCACTCCTAAAATATCGCCCATTTCTCCTTAAGCCAAACCATCACGAACTTGGCGAATGGTTCGATGTGAAAATTCAATCGAAACAAGAGGTTGTCTTTTACGCAGAAAAATTAGTAGAAATGGGAGCGCAAAATGTTATTGTCTCAATGGCAGGAAACGGTGCCATTTTCGTTAATGAAAGTGATGTATTCATTGGGAATGTACCGAAAGGAAAGGTGCAAAATTCCGTCGGAGCAGGGGATTCGCTCGTTGGAGGGTTTTTAGCGGAGTATATTGCGACAAACTCGTTTGAAAAAGCATTTCAAGTTGGGATTGCTTCAGGAAGTGCGACCGCGTTTTCACACGATTTATGTGAAGAAAAAGAAGTTAATGAACTGAAGTCTCACGTACACATTACGAAATGGAAATGAGGGGAATCATTTTGAGAATAACGAAACTATTAACGTCCAGTACAATTCAGTTGCACCTTTCTTCAAAAGAGAAGAAAGGTGTTATCGAGGAACTTGTGAAAACTTTAGATCATGCAGGAAAACTGAATGATCGAGAACAGTTTAAAGAAGCGATTTTAGCTCGTGAAGCCAAAAGTACGACAGGAGTAGGAGAAGGCATTGCCATTCCTCACGCAAAAACGAAAGCGGTTAAAGAAGCGGCCATCGCCTTTGGGCGTTCGCAAAATGGAGTCGATTACGAATCATTAGATGGTCAACCGGCTCATTTATTTTTTATGATTGCAGCGCCTGAAGGGGCAAATGACACTCATTTACAAGCATTGGCCCGCCTTTCCTCTATGTTAATGCGAGAGGAAGTACGCCATGCGCTCTTACAAGCGAAAACAAAAGACGAGGTTTTGGCAATTATTGATCAGCACGACGAAGTAGAAAAAGATGAGACTCATGTTCAGTCATCGGAAGACTACATTTTAGCGGTAACGGCCTGCCCAACTGGAATTGCCCATACGTACATGGCGGCGGACTCATTAAAAGAAAAAGCAAAAGAAATGGGCGTAAACTTAAAAGTCGAAACCAATGGTTCAGGTGGTGCGAAAAACGTTTTAACAAAAGACGATATCGCGAAAGCAAAAGCCATTATTATTGCGGCAGATAAACAAGTTGATATGGCACGCTTTAATGGTAAGCCTGTAATCGAAGTACCTGTTGCTGATGGTATTCGGAAGCCTAAAGAATTAATTGAAAGGGCTCTCAAACAAGATGCTACAATTTATCACCACGAGTCGTCTAAAGGAAATTCAGAAGAATCAGAGAAAAGACAGCGTTCCGGAATTTACAAACATTTAATGAACGGTGTGTCCAATATGCTTCCGTTCGTTGTTGGGGGCGGTATTTTAATTGCCATCTCTTTTATGTTTGGTATTAAAGCTTTTGATCCAGAAGACCCAACCTATAATGAATTTGCTGAAGCCCTAATGACGATTGGTGGAGGTAGTGCTTTTGGATTAATGATACCAGTGTTAGCAGGATTTATCGCGATGAGTATTGCCGACCGTCCAGGACTAGCGCCAGGAATGGTGGCTGGGTTTATGGCTGCTCAAGGTCAAGCTGGGTTTTTAGGTGGACTCATTGCTGGATTTTTAGCTGGATACATTGTAGTCGGATTAAAGAAATTCTTTCAAGGCTTACCTAATCAATTAGAAGGAATTAAACCAGTGCTTTTATATCCAGTATTCGGGATTGGGATTACAGGTCTAATTATGTTCTACATTATTATAGATCCTGTTGCTGCAATAAATGAGGCGTTAAAAGATTGGTTAAATGGTTTAGGAACTGGAAACTTAGTTTTACTCGGATTAATACTCGGCGGAATGATGGCGTTTGATATGGGCGGTCCAGTGAATAAAGCGGCATTCACATTTGGAATTGCGATGATTGAAGCAGGCAACTATCTTCCACATGCGGCTGTCATGGCAGGGGGAATGGTCCCTCCTTTAGGTATTGCACTAGCCACATTTATGTTCCGAAAGAAGTTCAACGAACGTGAAAAGGAAGCAGGTATTACAAATATTTTCTTAGGTGCATCGTTTATCACAGAAGGCGCTATTCCGTTTGCCGCTGCGGATCCAATACGTGTGATTCCTTCATTAATTATTGGTTCGGCAACTGCTGGAGCATTAAGTATGTTGTTTGAAATCGGTCTCCGTGCACCTCACGGCGGAGCATTCGTTATCTCTTTTGTTGATGGGAACCCATGGTTATATGCGTTTGCCATTTTAGTAGGTTCATTTGTAACAGCTATCTTACTAGGAATCTTAAAAAAACCTGTACAACAATAAAGTAAATTTTTGGAGTCTTGATGATATGTCAAGACTCCTTTTTTTGTAACATTTGTAACATTCATTCGTCATATTTACTAGAAGCACAAAAAGGGAGTGATGAAACGTTGAGAAATGCACTATTTATATCACTTTGTCTATTATTCCTTCTGACAGCATGCAGTAACGGATCAGACTCAATGAATTATGTAACAGAAGACATGGATCGTACGAGTATGGAAAAAGGAGAATTGGCGGAGGTTGAAACGTTAGAACAAGAAGCGAAGGAAGATATGGATATTTCCACGTCGACGGAACGAAAAGTGAAGTATACCGCACATTTGAATGCCGTAATTCAAAATACGGAAGATACGATGGAAACGCTGAAACGTGAAGCAGAAATGAAGAATGGTTACATGATTGAATCGAGCGTATCGGAATACGAGGAGACGAAGGAAACACACTTATCTTTTCGTATCCCTCAAGCAGAATTTGAATCCTTTTTAACAATCATCAAAAATCACGTCAAAACGATTACGTCAGAACAAGTTTCTGGCACGGATGTAACGGATGAATATGTCGATCTTCAATCAAGATTAAAAGCAAAACAACAAGTAGCGGATCGTTTCCTACAATTGTTAAACGAAGCAGAGAAGATGGAAGATGTCATTCAAATATCGAAGGAGTTAGGAAACATTCAAGAAGAAATCGAGCAGCTTCAAGGAAGAATTCAATACTTAGAGAATCAAACGGACTACGCAACAGTGCATTTATATTTGCAAGAAAAGAAGACACCTGAAGTATCTTCAAAATCGAAAAACATACTAGAAGAAATTAAACACCAATGGGCGAAAAGTGCGACGGACATCATTGCCTTTTTTAGTGCGTTAACGGTATTTGTTATTGGAAACTTGCCGCTTTGGATTTTTCTTTTCATACTAGGTTCCGTTCTATTTTTCATCGGAAAGCGCTTTGTTAGCTCTCGAAAGAAAGAATAAACATATGGTACAATAATAACTGAATATTCAAATTATTCAGTTGGAGGGATGGGGAATGAATGTACCTTTACTTGTCACACATTTTTTAGATCGTGCTGCTCGTCTATATGGGAATAAAATTGCGGTGATCGATGAAGAGAAACAAGTAACGTATGATGAGCTATACTCAAGGGTTCAACGACTCTCACACGGTTTATTCGAACTCGGTGTACGAAAAGGGGACAAGGTTGCGTATTTAGCACCGAACACGCTCGAAATGTTAGAAGGTTTTTATGGGGTATTTCAGCTTGGTGCCGTCATGGTTCCACTCAATATTCGACTGACGCCAGATGACTATTTGTACATTTTAAATCATAGCGAAACGAAAGTATTACTTGTGGATGAAGAATTGTACGCTCAAATTGAACCGATAAGAGACAACCTCTTGACGGTCCAAACCATTATTGTTCAAAATGGAGTAAAGGATGGCTGTCTATCATATGATGAGTGGATCAATCGACAACCAAACGGTTTGTTTGAACGTCCACCAATGAATGAAGACGACATTTGTAGCCTGTTATATACGAGTGGAACAACTGGAAAGCCTAAAGGAGTCATGCTTTCACATCGCAATAATTACTTACATGCACTATCAACCATGCACCATTTACGAGTTGAAGAAGAGGATGTTTATTTGCATGTATTGCCGATGTTTCATGTGAACGGATGGGGAGCACCATTTTATTATACAGCGAATGGGGCAACGCAAATCTGCTTACGAAAAGTCGATCCAGCCCAAATTTTTAACCTAATTGACAAATATCAGGTCACAGTCATGCATATGGCTCCTACCGTTTTAAATTCTTTATTGCAATATGTCGATCGAGAAAAGAAATCTATTAAAGAAGGCGTGAGAGTTGTCATTGCTGGTTCTGCACCGCCTCAAGCATTTGTAAAAAGGGTAGAAGAGGACCTAAACTGGACCTTTATTCAAGTATATGGCATGACTGAATCTTCACCGTTAAGCCTCATTTCAACCGTTCGTTCTCATATTCAAGATGCTGTCGGAAATCATTATCGTATAAAAGCGAAAGCCGGATATAGCATGATTGGATGTGAAGTAAAGGTCGTAGATGAATACGGAGAAGAAGTAGCTTGGAACGGGAAGCAAATTGGTGAAGTCGTGACGAGGTCGAACGGTGTCATGAAGGGGTACTGGAAAAATGAAGAGGCTACTGAAAAAACGATTCGAAATGGATGGTTACATACGGGAGACATGGCAACAGTCGATGAGTTTGGTCATATTGACATTGTAGATCGTAAAAAAGATATTATCATTAGCGGGGGTGAAAATATTTCGTCCATTGAAGTCGAAGGGGCTTTGTATGAACACCCACATATTCAAGAAGCGGCGGTCATTGCTATTCCGCATGAAAAATGGGGGGAAACACCTCATGCGTTTGTCGTGTTAAAACACGGCGCAAAAAATATTGCACAAGAGGATATCATTCAATTTGCAAGAGAACATTTAGCTCACTTCAAAGCTCCAACCTCCGTTGAATTTGTGAAAGAATTGCCGAAGACGGCCTCTGGAAAAATCCAAAAGGTCCGTTTACGCAAGCAATATTGGGAAGGAAAAGAGCGGTTAGTTAATTAATTGAGGGAGGAAGAAAGTCGTTGTACGGCTTTCTCCTTTTTTGTATTTGTTACAGAAAGTTCAATAAAGTGTTAAAGTATTCTCTTTACAGTGTTTTTGGGTGTCTAGCTCCAAGCGTCATCAGCTCGAGTCGCTTCGGCCCTGCTGTGGCGACGGAGGCCTCCTCGCAGGTCCTCCAGCGCCCTTCGCCTAAGGACTTGTGCTTTGAGCTTTTCTTATTTCTTGATTGTAAGTTTAATGCTCGTCGTTTTTGAAGTTATCAAGATGCTTATGATGAGTGGGCTCCCATGCAATTAATACAACATCTAATTCTTTCTCAAGTTGATCGATGCGGTCATGTTGTTCACTCGATAGTTGAGCTAAATGGAATGCATCATACATATTATCACCTCATACTTAGTTTGGCACAATAATTCAATGGACATTCATAAGCTAAAAAAATGCCGTTTGAGAAGTGTCTCAAACGGCACGATGTTTTTACGTAAAACTCATGTAAAGAGCCATAACAATAAGCGTGATTGAAGTTAGAATGCTAATTCCTTTTATCCATGGTGAAATTTCTTTTTCAGCATACTGTTCGTTTAATTTTTTCTCTTTCTCTTCGACAACTTTACGGTAATTCGGATTGCAGCAGCCCATTAGGCAACGCCTGCCACTTCGTCATCAAGCTGTAAATCTGATTTTTGTGCTTTTTTCGCACCTGTAAAGAATAAGACGAGAACAGCTATTGTCATTACTGTCGCAACGACATAAGAAACTTGTAGCGGCAACCCAAAACCGATTTGTGCATTTAGAATGTACGTAAATGTCGCCATCGTCATGAACGTCCCTGGAACAAGAGCAATCCAGTAGTTCTTTTTCGCTAAGAATAAATACATGGCTCCAACCCATAAAGCAATAACGGCTGTTGATTGGTTCGCCCATGAGAAGTAACGCCATAATAGGGTGAAATCAATTGTTGTTAAAACGTAAGAAGCTGCAAATAACGGTAGTGCAATCCATAAACGACTTGCGATTTTCTTTTGTGAAATATTTAAATAGTCTGCAATGATCATACGAGCTGAACGGAAAGCTGTATCACCTGAAGTGATTGGAAGAATGATAACACCAATGACCGCTAGTGTTCCACCAATTGCTCCTAACATGAGAGTAGCTACTTCACTTACGACTGCAGCAGGTCCACCGTTAGCTAAAATTTCGTTTAACCCTTCAGAACCATTAAATAAACTCATTGCTGCCGCAGCCCAAATCATCGCAATAATACCTTCAGCAATCATCATGCCGTAGAAAATTTTACGACCGTGCTTTTCATTTTGTGTTGTACGTGAAATAATCGGTGTTTGCGTAGCGTGGAATCCAGATAAAGCCCCACATGAAATAGTTAAGAATAATAAAGGAAAGATCGGTGCGTTATCTGGATGCAAATTCGTGAACGATAACTCTGGAATTGGCGCCCCTTGAATAATTAATGATCCACCAACACCAATTGCACTAATAAGTAATAGTGCCCCAAAAATTGGGTAAAAACGGCCGATGACCTTATCGATTGGAAGCAATGTCGCCATGATATAGTAAATGAAAATAAACCCGATAATTAGAGCTAATGAACCACCGTTCGTTAAGTTGGAAATTAATCCAGCAGGTGCGGTCACAAACACGGTTCCAACTAACAAAAGAAGTAAAATGGAAAAGGCATTGACCACATGTTTCATTACTTTTCCTAAAAATTTACCGGCTAACTCTGGCAAGTGAGCACCATGATTTCGGATGGAAATCATTCCAGTTAAATAATCATGAACGGCTCCAGCAAAAATACAACCAAACACAATCCATAAGAAGGCAACAGGGCCGTAAAGGGCACCTAAAATGGGTCCGAAAATCGGTCCAACTCCCGCAATGTTTAGCAACTGAATTAATGAGTTTCGCTTTGTGCCCATTGGGAGATAATCGACATTATCTTGATGGGAATAGGCAGGTGTTTGTCTCGTTTCATTAACACCGAAAACTTTTTCAACAAATTTCCCATACGTAAAATACCCTACAATTAATAAGATAACTCCAGCTATAAACGTGAACATTTGAATATCCTCCTCACGTCAAGAATGTATGCGTTTACATACATATTAGCAACAAAAATGAAAATTTTGTGAATTTATGCGTAACATGTCTCAATACGAGACTAACATGTGTGAAATGAAACCTAACGTGCTAAAGACTAGTCCGTGACAAAAAATATAAAAATATGTTAGAATAAGGAATATAAGGTTTTAAATGGCTTTAATATCAAGAAATTACTTATTTGTCTGAAAAATTTAACTATACAAATAAAACATCTATTATTAACAGGAGTGAACGAGAAAATGAACGAAGTCATCGGTTTCTCACTATTTATGTTTGCCATCTCGTTTATTATTTCAGGGAACTGGCATTCAAATAAAAGGATTAAAGGAATCGGATTTGGGTTACTTGCTGTAACGGTTATATACATAGCTCCTAACTTTTTGGAAGGATTTATCGAAGGGTTTCAAGATGGCTGGAGTGGAATCGGAAAAGAGTTGAATATTGGGTTGTAGTCACAGTCTATTAAAAATATGACTTTAAGGCTGTCCTATAAGCTCAACCATCAAATTCGATGGATGACACTTTGCCGCCACCTATCTTTAACAGAAGGAAGTGGAGAGGAACTCATTGCTTTTTCTCCACTTTCTTCAATTTATTTTTATTGCTGAATATATACGGATACGGACCCACCGTTTACATAAAACTGTCCCCAGCCATCATTATTAATCGTTACTTGGTGCGAACTATTTCCTGTTATATCAATCCATGTTTCACCTGCGTTTTGTTTCCCTACATACATCCACTTATAGCCGCCAGGTCCATCTGTTATCAAAGTTGCCAGACCAGAGTTTGGATGAGAACCATCACCTTCGCGCGTCCAGCCAATAATATCCCAATGGTCAATATAATCATGCTGCGTACCATAAGCGTAATCTTTTCTCGCTTGCAATAACGGATCCAGTTCATCTCTTAACGCTGGGATTTCATTTGCTGTGCCTCCATTTGTTCCATAATAATCTCCATAAAACAAACTAGGATATCCTTCTTCTCTCGTTAAGATAAAAGCATAAGCAAGCGGCTTAAACCATGATTGAACGAATGATTCTAATGATTGACCAGGTTGTGAATCGTGATTGTCAACAAACGTTACGGCTTTCACAGGGTTAGACTGAACCAATGTTCCATTTAAAATATTGCGCATATCATAGTAACCTCCACTATTGGACGCTTCATGGAAGTTGTAATGTAAAGGGACATCAAAAGCAGAATGGGTATAGCCTGTTTTCGCTAAGTAATTTTGAATTTCACCTAAATCGTTCTTCCAATATTCTGCAACGGTAAACATCTCTTTTCCGGTATTTTGACGAATCGTTGTTAGCCAGTCTTGTAAGTAGGAAAACTTAATATGTTTGACGGCATCTAACCGAAAACCATCTAAGTTCAATTCATTTGCATACCATGTACCCCAATTTTTCATTTCTTGCTGTACTTCTGGGTGATCGAAGTCCACATCGGCAAACATTAAATAATCGTAGTTGCCGTTTTCAGATGATACTTCCCAATCCCATGCTTTTCCTATTCCTCTAAATTTATATAATCGGTTTAAGCTACGAGACTCGTCCCAATCCGTTCCGTCAAAATGGTACCATCTCCATTTAAAATCTGAATATTGGTTGTTTCGTCCTGCGAAATTAAAGCCTGTCCAAGCTTCAATCGTGTATTCACCTGATGTTTCCTGATTACGGTTATTCCAGTCAACTTCAACTGCTGTTACGGTCTCAGTATAATCTGCACCACCTTTATGGTTCATGACGACATCTCCATACACGTTAATTCCATTTTGTTTTAAGGACGAAATGGCTTGTTTCAATTCGTTTTTCGTCCCATATTTTGTTCGAACTGTCCCTTTTTGATTGAACTCACCGAGATCATATAAATCATAAGCACCATAACCGACGTCGCTTTGAGATGTTCCTTTATAAGCGGGGGGAATCCATACAGCTGTAATACCTACGTTTTTCAAATGATTTGCGTCTGCGTTTAGACGGTTCCAATGGTTTCCATCATTAGGTAAATACCATTCAAAATATTGCATCATGGTACCGTTTGCACTCGCTGCTTGGACAAATGACGTTTGAATAGGTGTAGCAAAGAGGATTAGCGCAACGAAAGTGGTTATCCAATGCGTTAAAAATTTTTTTCTCTTCATCACATCATCTCCTTTATATGAAAACGTTTGCATTAACTAGTGTAAAATGGATTGTTGGAAAAATCACGAAATAATTTCTTAATTTTCGAAAAATAATCCTTCATTCCTACTATGAGCTTCTCTTAATAGGAAAAAAGGGATAGACGAACGAGAATTTTACCCTGAATGTTGCCGACAAGATTTAACAAACATCTACCAATAAATGTTATAATAGTAGAGAGTTTTTTTATTTCGGATTAGGGGTTGATGATACAAATGTCGGCTTTTAACTGGGGAGATATCATTTTTCAAACGTTCATGTTTATTAGTTTACTTGTCATTCCGATTGGGATTGTGTTATTCATTTTCGCATCCCGCAAACGTAACAAAAAGATCCAGCAACTAGAAGAAAAAATCGACCAGCTAATTAAGGAAAAAGACGAAAGGAAGGGTGAAGGAATCCGTTGAATAAAATATAAGAGACGATTGTGAAGGGGAGGAGAAATAATGAGAAAATTGCAGGCTGATGAAATTCAGCAACTTCTACATAAAGCACAGGGCTGGAAACTCGTAGAGGAAAAATGGATAGAAAAAAAGTTCCGGTTTAAAAATTATTTGGATGGTATTGAATTTGTTCAAAAAATTGCAAACTTATCGGAAGAGGTCAATCATCATCCTTTTATCTCCATTGACTATAAACTTGTCAAATTGAAGCTTTCATCGTGGAGTGAGAATGGATTAACGGATTTGGACTTTGAGTTAGCTGATCAATACGAAACGTTATTTGAAGAAGTGACAAAGACTAAATCGAATCCAGTGTAACGTAAATTTTTTTCATCGAAGAGACGGATTTGGCATTGTTAAGAAACATACATGATTTTACACTCACACCCCGGACATGAAAATTTATTCTCCCCGGGGTTTTTTCTTTCTACCATCTACCTATCATGATTGTTCATTCAGCTCATCGGTAATTTTTATTTTCACAGAAAAAGCGCAAAGCGCAAGTACTTAGGAAAGGGTGCTGGAGGACCTGCGAGGAGGCTTCCGTCGCCACAGTAGGGCCGAAGCGACGCGAGCTGATGGCGCATTGCGCTAGACACCAAAAAAACGGTAAAGAGAATCCTTTAACACTTTATTGAACTTAAACTTTCTGTAACAATAAAAAAGGTGCAAAAATTCACTTGCACCTTTTTATAATTCCAGCTTTTCTCGTAGCGCTTTGACGTAATTTCGGCTCACGGATAGCTGTTCATTTCGGTCTCGTAATACAAGTTGATAAGCACCGTTAAACCAGGGGATCAATTTCGTTACGTAATGTAAATTCACGACATAACTTTTATGTATGCGAAAAAAAGAATAAGAAGCTAAGCGTTGTTCGAGTTCCTTGAGCGGCGTTTTGACATTATATTCTTTCTCTTTACAGACAATCTTCGTAACACGTTCATCTCGGTAAAAATAGTAGATGTCATTCGGATGTAAATAATGAATTTGATCATCTCCTTCTACCGCAAGTTTTGCATATGTTTGGTCTATAAGTGGGGGAGTAGCAGGAAGTAATCGGTTTTGAATGCGCTTGACAGTTTCATCGATCTGATTTTCATCAAATGGCTTTAAGATGTAATCAACCGCTTCATAACGAAACGCTTCCGCTGCAAAATCAGGATATGCGGTTGCAAAAATTAAAAGTGGCGATTTCTTTAAGTTCTGCAACGACTTAGCTACATCCATCCCGTTCATTTTCGGCATTTCGATATCTAAAAAAAGGCAATCGGGTTGATGCTCAATTGCCTTTATTACTGCGGATTCGCCTGAGTCTGCTTCGGCAACGACGCGAATGAACTCATATTTTGATAGAAGATGAGTTAGTTCTTCTCGGCTGTACCGTTCATCATCGACTACCATAACCGTTATGGAAGATGCCATTGACGTTCCTCCTTTCTAAAGAGAGTTGTTATGAAATATGGTAAAGGTAATTTCCGTTCCTTGTTGAGGCTGGCTACTTATGATGAGTTTCGATTGTTCACCTAGCATCATTTTGAGACGGCGGTTTACATTATAAAGGCCTAATCCAGTACTGCTAGTAGAATGGATAATTTGTTCTCCGATTATTGATAATGTTTCTTCGTCCATCCCCTCTCCATTATCAATGATTCGAACGATCGTTTTATTGTCTTCTCGCTTAATATCTATGGAAAGAAAGCAATCTTTTTCTTTATTTTTAAATGCGTGTTTCAACGCATTTTCAACAAGTGGTTGTAACGTTAAAGGCGGTATCGATGTTTCGAAAGCTCGTTCGTCAATCGAAAAGTGGACGGTTAATTTATCTACAAACCGCGCTTGTTCAATCGACAAATACGATTGGACATGCTTTAATTCATCACCGATGGTCGTCCAGCTTTTCGTCGTACTAGATAAATTTTGTCTAAAAAATTTTGACAAGTCAATGAGTAATTGTCTCGCTTGATCAGGGTTTGTTCGAATAAGAGACACAATAATATTAATAGAATTAAATAAAAAATGTGGTCGAATCTGAGCTTGTAGCGCTTTGATCTCCGCTTCCTTTGCTAATTGCCATGCCGATTCGGCTTCTGCAAGTTCAAGCTGTTGGCTTAAAAGGGCGCTAAGTCCACGGATTAGCTCAAGGGTAATATGGGAAATGTCACTTTCAGTCTTAAAATAAAATTTTAATGTCCCTGTTGTAACATCTCGCTGCTTCAGTGGAGCAATAACGACCGCTCCGAGCGGACAATTTCGTTCCGTACACTGAATTTCCTGTTTTTTCAAGACCATCATTTGTCCATTTTCAATCACTTTTCGAGTCGCTGAAGTTTGAATAGGAAAATTCGGTTTATGGTGATCATCTCCTGTTCCAACGTGAGCTAAAATAACGTGTTCGTTCGTCATCGCAACTGCTGAAGCATCGACTTCCCGAAAAATAATTCGGCAAACCTCTTGAGCCGATTTTGTAGTTAAACCGGCGCGTAAAAAAGGAACGGTTCGTTCTGCTAACGTAAGCGATTTCTGCGCAGCGACCGCCGCAGCTTTCTCTTCTTCCTTTAATACACTTTGGATAATAAGTAAAAATAGTGCCGACCCAAGACCGTTTGCAACAATCATCGGCAAGGCAATTTCTTCAACGAGTGAAACGGCTAAGTGAAAGGGACGGGCAATCAGAACAATAATCATCATTTGCACCGCTTCTGCGAAGGCGCCGACAAAAAGAGCGGTAGAAATGGAAATCGCTCGTTTTTTTTGGTGAAAGTAAGCGGCAATCGCTCCTGCAACAATGGCGGAAATCCCGCATGCAAGAGCAGTATACCCGCCGAGTGAGAAGCGATGAAGCCCGGCAATTAAACCGGCACCAATTCCAATTTTATACCCACCAATCAAGCCAGCCATAATAATACCGATTACGCGAGAATTGGCGATTGCCTCTGACTGATGCAAGTCAAACATCCAACGATTGAATTCTTGCGTTTCCGCATTAAATGAAATTCCTGTATACGTTCCAATGATTCCAAAGACGCCAAAAAAGATAATAGCAATTAATTGCTGCTTTCTCGTAATTTGTTTTGATTGAATCATTTGTCGGAAAAACCGAAGTCGCGTCATAATAAAAGCAACCGTAACAATAATGCCAATCCTCTCAAGCATTGTTAAAAGCAAAATAAGCATAATGTTGTCGCTCCTAATGTTTAATATGCTTATTTTACCATGAGCGGAATAGAAAAATTAAGCTTGAACAAGTGAAAGAATGAAAAGGATGGCTGTGATGAAAAGGGCAAAGCCTAGTTGGAAAGAAAAGCGCTGAATACGTTTTTTCACTAATTGTCTCGTCTGTTCAATGGCTAAAGTACGTTCATCCATCATGAAAAATCCCCTCCTATCATACACTATATGTGCTAACAGAAAGGGAGTATGACAAGCATAAATCATTGATTTACCATAGTGGTTCTTCTTCATTCGAATAATGAACAAATCTTGGACTAGCGAATAAATACAGCAAGGAAAAGAGGATGTAGGTAGGAATTATGACAACTGCTTTAATGTTTGTAAATGTTATAAAAAGTAAAAAACAAGCGGTGATGATTCCTTGAACCAAGCTGATATGCGAACGGCTTTTTTTAGTCATATAATGTTTTGCTCCACAATTCGTACAAACGAGAGGGCGATTAAAAGAGAATAAATTTCCTATTATTTGTTTATAGGAAAACGAAGAATGACAGCTGCAACACGTTTGATTCATTTCTATCACACCTTTCATTATGAATAACGAAAGAAAAGCTTAGACAGTTTCATCGAATTGTAAAACAATTGACACAAAATCAAAAGTGTACTATATTAATAGTAACAAAAGTGAATCCGAGAGATATTTTTTTAGCTTCTTATGCAATTTTGTTTTAGCATACCACCAATGCCACCATTGGTGTTATGAAAAAACAAAATTGGTACATAATAAGTGAAGGAACAAGATAAATCGGTGTATTTCTTAAGCTATTACTAGTTTAAGGGGTACACCGTATTCTTTTTTGGAGGGAAAACATGAGTCGTACGAAAGGATTTGTAGAATCTGAAATTAGCAAAGCCATTACACAATGGGAAAAAGACTTTTTAGGAAGAGGTTCGCTTTCAGTTAAAACGGACATTTTCCGAGACATGATCATTGTCAACCTACGTGGGATATTAACGCCTGCAGAATATTTAGTTTGCGAAACGAAAGAAGGCATGCTCTCGATTAAAAAGGTGAGATCAAACCTTGTTGAATCGGGTGTAGAAGACTTGAAAAAAATCATCTTTGAAATTACAGGTGAAGAGGTTAGTAGTTTCTTCACCGATATCAGCACTCGTACAGGAGAGCGGATCATGGTATTTAAATTGCAAAATAACTATGAAAAAACCTTTTCTTAATTTTCGTTTTTCGGGGGGATTGTTTCAATGAGTGACATTATTTTGCAAAACTTATTATCACCAGTCGTTTTATTTTTCGTCTTAGGGGTATTTGCGGCTGTTTTTAAGTCTGATTTAAAATATCCGGCAGCTTTAAGCGAAACGTTGAGCATTTATTTACTAATCGCAATTGGATTAAAGGGTGGAATAGAGCTTTCACACTATTCACTTGAAACGGTTATCGGTCCGATTTTAGGTGCTCTATTTCTTGGGATGATTATCCCGATCCTCACACTAATCGGTCTGCGGTTTTTAAAGCTTGATATGAAAAACGCAATCGGTCTAGCAGCAACCTACGGATCAATTAGTATTGTAACCTACGGAGCGGCGATTTCCTTTCTTGAGAAAGCAGGCACATCTTACGAAACTTTTATGAATGCCATTGTCGTTCTTATGGAAAGTCCAGCAATTTTCGTTTCTTTATTACTATTAAGTGTCTTAAAAGATAAACAAAATGTTTTAAACCTTTCACACCGAAATGTTGGCATCGTTCATAAAGCACTTCCGTTTGATGCGGAAGTCATTCGCGAAAGCTTATTTGGAAAAAGTGTACTTTTATTATTAGGAAGCTTGATCATCGGTCTCGTACTCGGTGAGCGTGCAGTGCCAACGGTCGAACCATTATTCATGGACTTATATAGTAGCGTCCTTATCTTATTCTTATTAGGCATGGGACTATCAGCCGGCGAACGAATTTCCGAAGTGAAAAAGCATGGAATAAAACTAATTGCATTCGGAATGATTGCACCGCTCATATTTGGAACACTTGGCGTTACAGTTGGCTACTTCGCAGGTCTATCACTAGGTGGAATGACATTAATGGGTGTCCTAGCAGGAAGTGCATCATACATTGCTGCACCTGCTGCGTTAAAAACATCCGTACCCGAAGCCAATCCATCGATTTACTTAGGCCTATCTCTCGGCGTCACATTTCCATTCAACTTAATCATCGGTATTCCGATTTATTACGAAATCGCAAAATTCTTTCAATAACAGGAAAAATGCAGAGGAAGATTCACTCTTCCTCTGCATTTTTTTTATAGCGTTATAAGACCGATCGAGTATCAGCGCACAAGGGAAGGATGGTTCGCACATAGGTAAGTTGAAGTCGGGCATAGAGGAAGTGAAGTCGCGCATAGGAGAGATGACCGCGCGCATAGGGAAGCTGAATCCGCGCATAGAGAAGTAGACCGCGCGCATAGAGGTGTGAAATCCGCGCATAGGGAAGTAGACCGCGCGCATGGGTGAAGCGAAGTCGCGCATAGGAGAGCAGACCGCGCGCATAGGGAAGCGAAGTCGCGCAAAGGAAAGCAGACCGCGCGCATAGGGGAAGTGAATTCGCGCAAAGGTGAGTTGAGCGCGCATAGAGGAAGCGAAGTCGCGCATAGGAGAGGTGACCGCGCGCATAGAAGTGAAGAGTCCGCGCATAGGGAAGTAGACCGCGCGCATAGGTGAAGCGAAGTCGCGCATAGGAGAGATGACCGCGCGCAAAGGTGAAGCGAAGTCGCGCATAGGAGAGCAGACCGCGCGCATAGGGAAGCTGAATCCGCGCATAGAGAAGTAGATCGCGCGCATAGGGAAGAGAAGTCGCGCAAAGGAAAGCAGACCGCGCGCATAGAAGTGAAGAGTCCGCGCATAGGAGAGCAGACCGCGCGCATAGAGGAAGCGAATTCGCGCATAGGAGAGCAGACCGCGCGCATAGGGGAAGTGAAGTCACGCATAGAGAAGTAGACCGCGCGCATAGAGGTGTGAAATCCGCGCATAGGGAAGTAGACCGCGCGCATAGGGAAGCGAATTCGCGCAAAGGAAAGTAGACCGCGCGCATAGAAGTGAAGAGTCCGCGCATAGGGAAGTAGACCGCGCGCATAGGTGAAGCGAAGTCGCGCATTGGAAAGCAGACCGCGCGCATAGGAGAGCAGACCGCGCGCATAGAAGTGAAGAGTCCGCGCATAGGGAAGTAGACCGCGCGCATAGAGGAAGCGAAGTCGCGCATAGGAGAGCAGACCGCGCGCATAGAAGTGAAGAGTCCGCGCATAGGTGAAGCGAACCCGCGCATAGGAAAGCCAAAACAGCGCATAGAATTAACAACCTCGCGCAAAGAAAAAATCTCGAACAGAAGATAAACAAATCATTCGCGAAAGTCGTCAATTTGAAAAAGCGGGAGCACCCATTAAGGGCTCCCGCTTTTTCACAATTAAAATGCCCAATTTCCTTTTCGGAAGATTGGTGTTGTCGTACCATCTGGTAAGATTCCGTCGATATCCATTTCGGCAGAACCGATCATAAAGTCTACATGTGTAATGCTTTGGTTTAAGCCGTTTGCTTCCAATTCTTCCTCTGACATCGATTTTCCACCTTCAATGCAAAAGGCGTAGGCGCTACCGATTGCTAAGTGGTTGGAAGCATTTTCATCAAATAGTGTATTGTAGAATAAAATGTTTGAATTTGAAATCGGTGATTCATGTGGAACTAAAGCAATTTCACCTAAATAGTGAGATCCTTCATCCGTTTCAACTAATTTCTTTAAGATTTCTTCACCTTTTTCTGCTTTTACTTCGACGATTCGGCCGTTTTCAAAGGTTAAAGAGAAGTTGTCAATGATGTTTCCGCCGTAGCTTAGCGGTTTCGTACTTGAGACAACGCCGTTAACGCCATCTTTTTTCGGAACGGTAAAGACTTCTTCTGTTGGCATATTGGCCATAAATTCAATCCCTTGTTCGTTAATGCTTCCTGCCCCTACCCAAAGGTGCTTTTCAGGAAGCTCGATCGTTAAGTCTGTACCTGGCGCTTTATAGTGGAGTGCTTTTAGTCGTTTTTCGTTTAAAATATCCACTTTTTCATGTAATGATTGATCATGTTGTTTCCACGCATCTACAGGGTCCTCAACATCGACTCGTGTCGCTTTAAAGATAGCATCCCATAATTTATAAAGACGATTTTCATCTCGCTCATCTGGGAATACTTTTTTGGCCCAGTCTTCGCTTGCAGCGGCAATGACTGTCCAGCTCACTTTATCGGATTGTATGTATTTACGGAATGTGTTTAATGCTTGTCCAGCCGATTTTTGGAAAGCGGAAATTTTTTCACCGTCAACACCTTTTAATAAGTCCGGACTTTGTGAAGTGACAGAAATAAAAGCTGCACCACGTTTGGCTAATTCTTCACGTTGTAATTTCTTCCATTCAGGAAATGATTCGAACGCTTCTGTTGGTGCCATTTCATATGTAACGCGAGTTAATTGATCGTCTGACCAATCGACGTGAACATAAGACGCACCACATTCGTAAGCTTTTTTCGTCAACTCTCGGACAAGTTCCGCTGCCTCAATGCTTGCTGTAATCAATAATTCCTGCCCCTTTTGAATGTTAACACCAACTTTTATCGCTAGCTCTGCGTATTTTGATAATTGTTGTTGAAAGTTTTCCATCATTTTGACTCCTTTCCGCTATCATCCATCTCATTTTACCAAACATTCAAAAGGTTTCATAATATTTACTTCGTAAAAATCAAATTCCTCCACTTTTCGCTCAACTCCTTTTACAATGAAAGGTAGAGAAGGAGTGAATTGGAATGAATGTAGATATTTTTGTAAATGGGAAGCTTGAGAAGTGGATACGTCAAATTGAAGAATGGAAGGATATTTTCGAAGCACGTGCCATTGAAAATGATCGGGATGCAACGTTTCCATTTCAAAACTTTAATGATCTCAAAAATCATGGTTTTTTCCAATTAACAGTACCGAAAAAATATGGGGGAGAAGAGGTTTCTTTATATGAATTTCTATTAATACAAGAATATTTAGGTGAAGCTGATGGGGCGACGGCTCTTTCACTCGGTTGGCATAACGGCATTGTGATGAAAATACGAGAAGACCAATCATGGAATGAAAATGCATATGAATCTATTTGTCTTGAAATTGTCAAGCAAGGTGTTTTAATGAATAGCTGTGCGACTGAACCAGCATCAGGAAGTCCTGCAAGAGGGGGAAAGCCACAAACAGTTGCGACAAAAGTTGGCAGCGACTATATAATCAATGGACATAAAACATTCACCTCCCTTGCCCCAATTCTCGATTATTTCATCGTTACAGCAACCATTGAAGATTCAGGGGAAGTAGGAGAGTTTCTCATTCCGAGGGAGAAAGAAGGCTTATCGATCAAACCGACGTGGGATACATTAAGTATGCGAGCGACTCGAAGTGATGATTTATTATTGGAAAATGTCCGCGTGTCGAGTGAAGCGCTCGTCTCGATTCGAAAGAATTCCAAAGAAAAAAAGCCTCAAGGATGGCTTTTACATATTCCGGCATGTTATTTAGGAATCGCAAAAGCAGCACGAAATGTGGCCGTGGACTTTGCAAAAGAGTATACGCCAGGAAGCCTTCGTCATCCAATCAGTGAGATACCTGAAGTTCGAAGGAAAGTAGCGCTCATGGATATAGAAATTAAAAAAGCGAGACATATGATGTACCATGTTGCAAAACTATGGGATGAAAAGCCTGAATTACGCTCTCAGTTGGGGGACGAATTGGCGTCAGTGAAACACGTTGTGACCAATAGTGCAGTCGAAATTGTTGATATAGCAATGCGATTAGTTGGAGGTCAAAGCTTACACCGGAGTTTTCCGTTAGAGCGCTTATACCGTGATGTCCGTGCTGGCCTACATAATCCTCCAGCAGATGATTTAACATATATGATGATTGGTAATCGCGCGTTTGAGGAGAACAACTAACACGCGGATGCACGCGTGTTAGTCCCTTATCTTTCAAATACGGTAAATTGCGGCTTAGTAGGATGGTCCATAACGAGTGAATGGTTGTCAAAAGATCTTAATTTTTGGTATAAAATAAAATCTCCAATGCAGCCAGAAATTAAAATGGCGCCTAATAATGAAAGGCCCAGTTCATTTATACTTAATCCGATTAGGAGGGGGAGCATCCCTGTCGGTATAAATGGAAGAAAAAGCGCTTTTTTCATCGCATGAACAGGTATTGGCTTTTTCGCGTGTGTATGGGCTACCATCATTTTTAAATTAAATCCCCATTTTATATCATTCAAACCGACCTTACCAAAAAGCTTGAAACCGAGAAGATGAAAAAACTCATGAAGAAAAATAAATCCAAAAACACCTATAAGAAACCATCCGATGGACGCAAACGTTACTGTTAACACGATTTCTCCATGGATCATGGAGTGAAGAGTGAGTGTTAAAAACAATGTTAATAAACTAACAAGCCCACCAAAAACTTGTACTTTTAGCATCGAAATTTTTACGACATGTTCTTTCATTTCGCTTCCTCCTTCACATTCCTATCTATTTAACGAAAATGTAAGTAGTTAAGTTTCAATGATTACAGGAAAAGTTTAACCAAAATTGACAAAACCAAAGAAATCTTATAAAATAATCTTGAAATCAAAATAAAAGAATTCGAGATAAGGTGGAGTTATATTAATGATTCAAATTATTCGAGCTAATGACCGGTTTTTTGCGAATCACGGGTGGTTAAAATCGTATCACAGCTTTTCTTTTGGTTCTTATTATGATCCAAATAATATGAATTTTGGTCCGTTACGTGTACTAAATGATGATTATGTTGCGCCGTTGAGAGGCTTCGGCGCGCATCCACACGAGGAGATGGAAATAGTCTCGATTGTGTTAAAAGGATATTTACGTCATGAAGATAGTACAGGGGAATCTGCAACGACTACGTTCGGAGGAGTTCAACGGATGACAGCTGGAACAGGGGTTATTCATTCAGAAGTGAACCCGTCAAAGGACGAGGAAGTGAACTTCTTACAGTTGTGGTTTTTACCTGAAGAAAAAGGGCTTACCCCATCATACGAAAATACAACATTTTCAATTGAAAAAATGAAAGATGATTGGCTTCCAATTGTGACAAAAAATCCACAGTCAGCTGAAGTGGCCCATATTCATCAAGACTTAACCATTTATTTAACAGAAATGGACAAAGGAATTGAGCGTTCATTTGAACAATCAAAGCAACGAAAAACGTTCGTATTTGTCCTTGAAGGAGAAGTGCTATTAAACGGAGGGCATACGCTAGGAAAAAGAGATTCTGCAAGAATAGATCAGGAAGAAAACGTAACATTCACCGCTACCAAATCAGCCCAGATCATGTTGATTGATTTACCGTAGTCTAATTGTATACGAAAAATGCGAGTGCCCTGAAGCGCTCGCATTTTTTATAGAGAAATAGTAAAAATATTATTATATTAAAAACATATAAATCGTTCTTAAATATCAATAATTTTAAAAGTGTTTACGTATTGAAAAATTTTGTTAAAATAGTAAATATCCCTAAACATTTGGGTGAATTTACCGATGAAATATGTGTAAAAAATAATGAAAGGTGTGTGCTTCATGAAGCATGAACAATGGGCTTCTAAGCTAGGCTTTATATTAGCTTCTGCAGGTGCAGCTATCGGCTTAGGAGCAATGTGGAAATTCCCATACGTTGCGGGAACAAGTGGAGGTGGCGCTTTCTTTTTACTGTTTTTATTTTTTGCTTTATTTTTAGGCTATCCTCTTCTCGTTGGGGAATTTACGATCGGCCGTCACGCACAAAGTGATGCTATACTGACATACAAAAAACTCGCGCCCAATACATATTGGTTTTTGACAGGCTGGATTGGGATTGTAGTAAGTTTTATCGTTTTATCGTTCTACAGTGTAGTAGGCGGGTGGATTTTACTTTATACCGTTAAAGCGATGACTGGTCAATTAAGCGGTCTAACTCAAGAGGAGTACGGTGCACTATTTGGATTAATTATTTCAAGCCCTGTTGAACCGCTTATTTCACAATTTATTTTTATTTTGCTAACAATTATCGTTGTGGCAAGTGGGATTCAAAAAGGGATTGAACGTGCGAGCAAATGGATGATGCCTGCACTATTTGTGTTGTTTATTGTCCTAGTTATTCGCTCATTAACGTTAGATGGAGCAATGGAAGGACTGAAGTTTTTATTTGTTCCAGATTTCAGTGCCATTACTTCAAGTACGATTTTATTTGCACTTGGTCAAGCTTTTTTCACGTTAACATTAGGGGTATCGGTTATGGTAACGTACAGCTCCTACTTAAGTAAAGAACATAGCTTGCCAAAATCAGCTGTATCTATTGTTATATTAAACATTGTTATTGCTATGTTGGCTGGTATGGCCATATTCCCGGGAATTTTCACGTATGGTTTTGAACCTGGGGAAGGGCCAGCACTTGTATTCATTGTCTTGCCGGCTGTCTTTAACCAACTTCCATTCGGAATCTTTTTCTTAACTATTTTCTTACTGTTATTCTTATTTGCAGCCCTTACGTCTGCTTTTTCAATGATTGAGATCATTGTTGCTGCCATTGCGAAAGATGATGCGAAAAAGCGGAAAACGGCAACATGGGTAATCGGAATTCTTATTTTCATCGTTGGAATCCCATCATGTTTATCGTTTGGGGCGATGAGTGATGTCACATTTTGGGGCAAAACGGTCTTTGACTTAATGGACTATGTTGCAAGTAACATTTTAATTCCAATTGGCGCTTTATGTATTTCGTTGTTCATTTCTTTCAAAGTGCCAGTTAACACGTTAAAAGAAGAAATGGAGCAAGGGTCATCGATCGGCCAAACTTTCTTTAAAATTTGGTTCTTCTTAATTCGATACGTAACACCAGTTGCGATTATTATCGTCTTTTTAGATACGCTTGGACTATTAAACTTTTTAAAATCTTAATGGAGGATTAACAGCATGATGAACGTAAATGATTTGAGAACATGGTTTCCAAGTATTGATGGAAATGAAGAACAGCGAAAGATACTGTTAAGCGGGATCGAACGGATTATCAGAGAATTGGACGAGATGAAAGATCCTGAAAAACTAACATTAGGTGATATGCCGAACTATACGGAAGATTACTACAACAAAATTGCAGAAAAAAGCATCGTACCCGAAGCTGGTGCCAATTATGATGATGTTATTTCCTCTATTATGGAGCTTTCGAAAGGGCATCGCTTTATCAATCGAAATTACGTTGCTAATGCAACACCACTTGCCAATGTTGCAAGTATTTTAGGGAACTTGTTAATGGTTCTGTTAAACGGAAACAACATTTGGGATGTAGATGGATCTGCTGCTGCTAACGCAGAAGTTCGAGTTACGAGCATGCTTTCAAAAATTGTAGGATACGACCCAGATATGAGTTCAGGGTATACGACATGGGGAGGACAAGGAGCCGTTTTTAATTCACTTAGAATGGCAATAGCGAGAATGTTCCCGCATTCAAATGAAACGGGCGTTCCGAACAACTTGTATTGCTTCTGTTCAGAGCTTTCGCACTTTAGCTTGTATAAGTCGATGGAAGCGACAGGAATCGGTACAAATAATTTAATACGGGTGAAAGTAAATCCTGACCATTCAATGGATTTAAATGATCTTCGTGAAAAGATGGAGGAAGTCATTCGTAAAGGTGGCATTCCGCTATATGTATTAGCGACCATGGGGACAACGGACACATTCGGCATTGATGATTTAAGTGCGATTAAAACATTGACGACACAGCTAGAAGACCAATACGGTTTAGCTCCAATTTTCATTCATGCAGATACAGCAATGGGCGGAATGTACACGTTCTTTAACGATTACGATTACGAGAAGAACCCTTTACAGTTTGAAGCCGAAGTGGTTGAGGTATTAAAAGGATATACAGCGAAATTTAAACATATCCATTTAGCAGACAGCATGGTGTTTGATTTCCACAAGCTTGGTCAAACTCCGTACATTACGAGCTTATTTCTTGTGAAGGATAAAATGAACTTCCAATATGTAGATTTAGATCCAGAAGAAACGCCTTATGTAGGGAATCGTGGATATGGAAGCTATCATACGAGTTATACGCTAGAATGTTCTCGAATGGGAAGCTCCATTGCCATTTACGCATCTCTCCTTGCCTTTGGAAAAGAAGGGTATCAACAATTGTTGGCAAATTATGTTCGAGTGAACCTACAATTCCGGAAACGTCTGTTAGAAGTATTTTCAAATGCGGCCGTAACGAATGAAGTTGCCCCGGTGACAACGTTCCGCTTTTATCCGAATGAAGTAATTTGGGAAAAGGAATTACAAGGGCAGGCAACGTTAAGTGAATTGCAAGAAGTAAACGAATTTAACGATCGATTCGCCGAGCTCATTGGGATTCATCGTGATACCATTTATTTCGGTAATACGAAAAAGCAACGAAAAGTACATGTCATTGACCATGACGAGCGTCAATCGGTTTATGCTCATAAACTATATACCGTATCTCCATATACGACAGTGGAGGATGTTGAGCATTACATTGCTTTCTTAAAACAATATATGGACATTCATACGAAAGAACTTGCTTATGCATAAGGCAAAAGGTGGTCAAACGACCACCTTTTTATTTTTGTTACAGAAAGTTTAAGTTCAATAAAGTGTTAAAGTATTTTTGGTGTCTAGCTCCAAGCGCCATCAGCTTTGGGCGCTTTGCCTGCCATCTGGAGTGGCCATCATTCGTTTTCAGTGAATATAATGGTCACACACTTGTTAAAATCCCACTCATTTACGATACATCGAAGCGTTCGACACTTATTTTTAAGTTCTCAGACAGTTTGTTCAGTTTAACAGCTGATTCAGCTAAGCGCTGCGCCATTTCAAATTGCTCACGTGCACTTGTTTCAATATCTTCTGAAATGGATGTGTTCATCTCAGCGATAGTGGAAAGCTCTTGAACTGATGCGCTTACTTCCTCAGATGCAGCCGAAATTTCTTGGCTTCCAGCGGATACGGATTCAATCTGATTGGCAATTTCGTTAGATGTTTGCTTCAATTGATGGAACAGTTCATTCGCTTTGAAAACAAGCTGCTGACCTTTTTTCGTTTCTGTCGTTCCAATTTCCATCGATTGAACGGCTTCTTCAATCTCTGTTTGAATTTGTTCTATAATCTTCTCAATTTTGCCGGTTGATTGGTTGGATTGTTCTGCAAGTTTTCGAACTTCTTGAGCTACGACAGAAAAACCTTTTCCTTGTTCACCGGCTCTTGCTGCTTCGATGGCAGCATTTAATGATAATAAGTTCGTCTGCTCGGCAATTTCTGTAATTAGTTTTAAAATAGAACTGATTTGTAACGAATGATTTCGCAAGGATTGAACGATTTCACGAGAAGAAAGTACGTTTTCCGTGATCGTTTCCATTTGCGAAGTCATTTCGTTTAATGCTTGAGCACCTTCTGATGCATGTTGCTCCATATTTTTCGTTAAATTTGATACATCTTGAGATGAAAGGGCAATCGTTTGGATTTCTGCCGTTACTTGTTCAATCGCACCCGCACTTTCAGTGATAGCAATTTCTTGAGAGGATAAGGCATCCTTCATTTTTCTTAAGTCTGTCGAGATTTTTTCTGCCTTAATCTTTGAATCATCCGCAACGTCTGTAATAGTATTTGCGAATGAGTGTGCAGTCGTTGCCGTTGATTTTATTTGTTCAATCATCGTTTTCATCTCAAATGCCATTTCATTAAAGGCTGCATTCATTTGACCGAGATCATCCTCTCGCGTCGGAAGTGATATATCTAAATTTCCATTCTTCATTTCGTTTATTCCTTGAAGTAAATCCTTCAATGGCTTTGATGATTTCCGAATAACGAAAACCTGTACGAGAACAATCGCCACTATGATGGGGAACATAATGAGTAGGGAGTAGAGAACAAGCTGATCTTTACCGTTCTTTACCATACTTGCATCGACATCTACCCCAAAAAAGGCGAATGTTTCACCTGCATTGTTTTTAATAGGATATAGGACTGTTATCCATGTTCCAAATTCATCTTCATAAATGGAAGAATACGTGATATCGCCCGTCTCTTTCAATTCCTCAATTGCTTTTACAATCGTTGCAGGTTGAGTGTGAAAATCTCCTACGGTTACATTGTTTTCTTCCAAAAACGAAACGATATGAGAAGGATTCCCAATGATGGAAGTCTCGTTTCCGTTTCGCAATTCAGTACCGAAAATGTATCCTTGCGCAACATTCGGATTCGTTTCGGATAGTGAGTCAAAAAATGCTGTTAGCTCTTGTTGGCTTGTTGAATGAAAATCTTGAGATTTTTGAGCTTCCTCAACTAAGGGAATGTCGATTTCTTTACCCCAATGTTCTGCAATTAATTCAGCTTGTTTTTTCATTTCATTCGTTAAGATGTTTTGCTGAATCATTACGTTTGTGAGAATGATTGTTACTCCGACCAATAAAGATAAAACAGTGGTCAGTAAAATGATTCTTACGATAAATGGTGCTTTTTTTAGTAGATTCACTGTTTTCCATACTCTCCTTTACCGACTTAATATTGAGACCGCCCCTGGTATATATCGGATTATCAGAAAGTATTTTTATATGCTCAAAAATTGAAAGAGAAATAAAAGTTTTCCTACATTTCAATTAAATGGTTTTGATAAAAAAGGTTTTCGTAACAGGTGGCTGGATGAGCAACTGGTGCTTACGGCATTCCAATTCAAGCTCTGAAATGGTCAGCGTATCTCCTTCTTGCTCGGAAGGAAGAACTCCCTGATGAACTAACAATCGAATATAATAATCTTTTTGTTTTTGCAATCCAGTTTGCAAATGTTTTCCCATCGAAATCCCTCCTTATAGGTAATGGTATATCGACTGGGAAACAATGACAGTAAACGTGTTAAGTTTTTTAACAGGGAATTTTCGGTAGATTCATAAGAGGATAAGAAAAGGTGAAGAACTTAAAAAGTTTCTTCACCTAAAGAACGGTCATTTTGCTGCTTTTTGTAGCTTATGAATGTATTGTAAGGCCTTACCAGTACCGATTGCAACGGATTCGAGTGGATTAGAACTTACATGGACAGGTACGAAAATTTCTTCACTTATCCATTCCTCCATTCCTTTTAAAAGAGCCCCACCGCCCGTTAAGATGACACCGCGATCAACGATATCACCACTCAATTCAGGTGGGCAGTCTTCTAAAGTGGCTCGAATGGCTTCTAAAATATGAAGCAATGATTCTTTCATACAATCTCGAATTTCGTATGAATGCAACGTAATCGTCTTCGGCAAGCCTGTGACTAAATCGCGTCCCCGTATTTCCATCGTTTGTTGCTCATGTTCGATTAATGCATATCCAATTTCCATTTTGATTTGTTCGGCTGTCCGCTCTCCAATTAATACATTGTACGTTTTTCGGATATGTTGAATGATATCATCGTCCAATCGGTCTCCCGCAATTCGGATTGAATTAGCTGTTACGACACCACCGAATGATATAATGGCAACTTCCGTTGTTCCGCCGCCGATGTCAACAATGACATTTGCCGTTGGCTCATCCACAGGTAAACCAGAGCCGATTGCAGCAGCGACTGGTTCTTCAATAAGATGTACCTCTTTTGCACCCGCATTTTTGACCGAATCCGAAATAGCACGTCGTTCTACACTAGTTGAACCCGATGGTGTACAGACAACGACACTTGGTTTTCGAATGGCAAAGCCAAGTAGTTTCGATGCTTTCTTCATAATGGCTTTTAACATTTCGGTTGTCACATCGTAATCTGCTATGACACCATCTTTCAACGGTCGAATCGCAACGATTTTCCCCGGTGTTTTTCCAATCATTTGTTTTGCTTCAGTACCGACAGCTAATACTTGCTTTGTCTCAGTATCAATAGCAACGACGGAAGGCTCATTTAAAACAATCCCCTTTTGTTTACTATAAACGAGGATATTAGCAGTCCCTAAATCAATGCCGATTTCTAAATTCGAAAACATATATGTCACCCAATTTCTTCAAGATTATCCTTTTATACAATTCAAAAAAGGTTCAGCTTTTTTAGGGGTGTTCTCGAATTCGACATCTATCTGTAATGTTTTTAACGAGGTTGAAACACTTAAATGCTTTTACTCATTAACACGCGAAGACCTTTCATTGGGTCGTTAAACATATAATCGGTTTGCTCAAATCCTAAATGTTCATAGTATTGAATATTGCTTACCTTTGTGACAGCCCAAATTAATTCCGTATTATACTGACGAAGAAAATTTTCTCCGAAAAGAATTAACGCTTGGCCACGAAGTTGATTTTGATGAGAAGGGTCGATCGCTAGTCCTCGTAATCGATACATGCGGTTTCCTTTTAATTGTTTATGTTGTTCAGGGAAAAAAGAGGCGACACCGAAGATTTCATTCTCTTTAAATGCCCCAACATGTATGGTCCGTCCATCGAAGTCACCTTTGTAATAGCAATCCTCTATATGCTCATGGGTCAATACTTTTAAGCGCAATGCATACGTCTCATCAGCTGAAATTTGTTTGATTTCAAACATAAATACCTCCTGATTTGTCAAACGTCGTCATTAAAATCCTTCGATGTAGGATTGATGTATTTATTTTATAGGATAATTCGGCAAATGAATATTCGAAAATGAAAATTGTTCTAGTTGAATGATGCCTACGACGAAAAGTTCATAAAATTCCATTTCTTTCCGAGCGTTAAACACATTCAACGTGCTCATAAAAAAGGATTTTTTATATCGCTATAGAAATATACATATGTGAAAATGAAAGGAGGACGTATCATGTCAGAATCACTCATTTTTCATCACGTGAACGTAGCGAGAGATATAACCGTGAATGCGTTTAAAAAAATTTCTAAGTCGTATTTTCTTGAAGTACCAGAAGGCTTTAATAACAATATGTTTTGGAATTTTGGTCACATCGCTTATATTCAAGAAAAGCTCGTATTTCAACTCGTTGGACGTGATTTAGAGCTTCCGAACGATTTCGAAACGTTTTTTGCAAAAGGTACAAAGCCAGAAGAATGGGTAGGGACGCCTCCTGCATATGAAGAGGTGAAAGAAGCGTTAATTGATCAACCGAAGCGAATAGAAGCTGTTTGGAAAGGTAAGCTCGATACTCCATTATTACAACCTTTTACGAACTCGACAGGAAAATCGTTTTATACAGTTGGTGAAACGTTAATGTTCAGCACATATCACGAAGCGCTGCATTTTAATACGATTCTTCGTTTGTATCGTTCGTTGAAACAAAGCCAAAATATATAGTGGGGAGAAGGTGCAAGGAAGTTCGTTACGGTAGCTTTTTTGCACCTTTTTTTGTATATTGAATCATATTGTTTGACCTACGAAATTTTAAAGTGGTTTAATGAGAGAGGTTTGAGGGTATAAAGTTAACCAATTTAAGTAAGAAAGGAAGGGAAAAGTGAAACAGAAAGCAATTCGATATTCAGTATTTATCCCGATGTCCATTATTTTATTAACAGCCATCATTGTTGGTCTCGTTGCCCCGAAACAATTTCTTGATGCAGAAAATGCGATTGTGCAATTCGCCTTTGAGCATTTCGGATGGCTCTTTCAACTTTCTGGTAATATTTTTCTTGTATTATGTTTATATTTATTATTTTCTAAGCATGGAGATATTCGCCTTGGAGGAAAGGATGCTAAGCCTGAATTAAGTACATGGAACTGGTTTGCGATTACGTTAACAGCTGGAATTGCAACGGGGATCTTATTTTGGGGAATTGCAGAGCCGATTACACACTTCACGACCCCACCTGAAGCGCTTGGTTTAGAGCCGGGTTCGGAAGCAGCAGCGATGTTTTCCATGTCGCAAACGTATATTCACTGGACGTTTATTCCATATGCTATGTATGGACTTGCGGGGGTAGGGATCGCATATGCCGTTTATAATGCGAAGTTACCTTTTCATGTTAGTTCGGTCTTTTATCCATTAACGAAGAAGAAAAGTGCCGCATTTTCAAGCCTTGTCGACAACATTGCCATGTTTGCCATGGTAGGAGGGGTTGCAGCCATTTTAGGCGTTGGTACCCTTCAAATCGCAAGCGGATTAAATGTGTTGACAGGCATCGAGTCAACGAAAACGGTTTGGGTCATGGTTGTTGGAGTAATCGTTATTTCATACATAATCTCCAGTTATACCGGTCTGCATAAAGGAATTCGTTGGTTGGCAGATAAGAATTCAAAGCTGTTTTTATTTATGCTCTTATTCGTCTTTATTTTTGGACCAACTTCGTTTATTTTAACGCTTGGAACACAATCTGTTGGTCATTTCATACAAAACTTTTTTGTGCAAACCCACTACTTAAGTCCAATTGACGGCTCAGAATGGCCAAGATGGTGGCCGATTTACTACTGGGCAATTTGGTTAGCATATGCACCACTTATTGGAATGTTTTTAGCGAAAATCTCTAAAGGACGGACGATTCGTGAGTTTATGTTAATGAATTTAATTATGCCAGCCGTTTTTGGACTTATTTGGTTTTCCGTCTTTGGGGGAGCTTCCATTCATTTAGAAATTAACGGTGCTGGAATTTCGGAATCCATTCAAACGATGGGATTAGAAGTGTCAGTATTTGAGTTTTTAAAACATTATCCGCTCACAACGTTTATGAGCGTCGTATTTATCGTCGCTGTCTTTATTTCAATTGTAACGATGGCGGATTCAATGACTTCCACTTTTGCGTCCTTATCGACGAAGGAAATTGGGAATAAAGAACCGGCTGCTAACTTGAAAATCTTTTGGGGTGTCATGATGTCTTCCATTGCCATCATTAACCTTGTTTCAGCTGGTGGAGAAATTAGTGGAATTGATGCAACGAAGCAAATCGCAACAGTAGCTGGCTTTCCAATCCTGTTTTTAATGTTATTAATGGCTTATACTGTCATGAAAATGATTGTTAAACGAGAGGAATATGATCAAACCATACAGAAAGACCGTCAAACTTTATCCTGAGTCATTTGACTTAGGATTTTTTTTATGCGACAAACTATGATAAACTTCTCACTTATCATTAGGTAAAATATACCTAAAAAGGTGAGGAGGAATGATATGTATCCGAAATATTTTGATGGAAGCGTCTTAGCCAAATTGAAACGTGTCCAACCTTTTGAAAGCTCAAAACCGAACGTAACAAATAAGGTGAGAAAGTATTTAGGATGTAACCCGTATCAGTTTACACTTAAACAAAAAGAACATTCGTCGAAACAATAACCTTTTTCGTGTAATCGGTACGTACTCTGTGTATAATAGGAAATGGATTCGAAACGAAAGGAAGAAAACAATGAACATTACAAGCTACACTGTTGAACGATTACATGATCCGACCGGGATTTTAGATGGAGATCGTTACGAATTTATGCTAGACGTACAAGTAGATGAAGAAGACGAGTTGTTTCGAGAAAATGGTGTTCAAGTAAGAGTCATTCTTGCCGTCACGGCGGAAGACGTGAAGATTGCCCAGTACCACATACTAGAAGCGGGAACGAACCAACATTTAGATTTTGAATTAGAAGAGGAAGAACTGGACTATCTTCTTCAATTTTGTCAAGATCATAAAGACGAAGCGGAATAAAGCGAAAAGTGAGAGCACATTTGTCTCTCGCTTTTTTTATTGTTACAGAAAGTTTAAGTTCAATAAAGTGTTAAAGTTTTCTCTTTACAGTTTATTTGGTGTCTAGCTCCAAGCGTCATCAGCTCGGGTCGCTTCGGTCCTGCTGTGGCGACGGAAGCCTCCAAGCAGGTCCTCCAGCGCCCTTCGCCTAAGGACTTGCGCTTTTTCTGAGTATTGGCAGGGTTTAATTTCTAACTTATCTATAAATCGCTCCGGGAAATGGGGACATTTTGGATGGCTTTTTTCAATGAGCGACTTGACTCGCGAGATCTAGACGATAGGAGCCGAAACTAGACAGCTCCCCGCGTAAAGCAAGTGACTGAAGCGTAATGGTAAGTATTCTGTGAAAAAAGTTTGTAAAAGCAACAATGTATACGAAAACAGCCTTTTTAATAATCTGAAATTTTTGTAATAAAAATGAAACATTTTATCCTTCTCTTACGTTTAAATAAGTGAAGATACTTTTTAAGAGAAAAGGTGGACCGCGATGAAAAAAATAATGGTAATTTTTGCATTGTTATTATCGGCAAGTGTTTCACATGTCAATGGTTACGAAAACAAAGAAGCGGCAGTTCACCAAGATCAGCCAATGTTAGCTGAAACATCGATGAATGAAAAGGGAATAAATAATTCTTTATATGAAACATCTAGTCAAGCAGCTGAAAAGAAACCGAACGTAGAAGATTTGGAGAGTGAAAATGAGAAGGTAAGTGGAAAGGAAGAAAACGACACAAGAGTCCAACCATCTCTTAACCAAACGAAAGAGAAAGATACACGGGAAACGAATCAAAACGAAGAAACTATTCCACCGAAAACTGTACAAAATGAACCGAATTCTAATGATAATACAGATGAACAAAAAGAAGAGAAAGATGAACAAGAAGGAAATCAACATGGAGCTACCGACTTTCATGAGAATAATACAGACGAAACAGGCAATGAAGATGTTGAAGTAGAAAAAGAGAAAACGAGTAATGTAGGAGAAAAGAACAAACAATCGATTGAGCAGAAAGCGTATCAGTTACAAAAAAAATTGGAGAATACCCGTACGAGGGAGGATGTCATAGCTCTTTTAGGTCCGTATCATGCAACTGGGATTAGTCATACAGGCCACAGTAATATAAATGAATTTTGGGAGTATGTAATAGGTGGAGAGGAAAGTTACGATATCGAAAATCTAGCGGATGATGCAGTCGATGTCGAAGCTCTTGTAACGGGGAAGGTAGACATGTTTGTGTATGTCTTCTTTGTAGAAACCGAGGAAGGTGAAGTCGTCGTTCATTTAGCCAACATCATTATTAAAGATGGAGATTATGTAAAAGAAATAAAAGCAATCGTTAATGATTAATGCTACGGTGTGAGCAAGCGCAGACGCTTGCTCATTTTCTTTTATTTATTTCCTCTGACACGACAAAGGCAAGTTCTTCATTTCCAAATAGTGATAAAACGCCTAATACGGTTTCATTCTTAATCGGTCCTGCTTCCTCTTTCGGCACTGTTAGTTCTAGTGCATCTTTTAATGGCTGATTTTCTCCTTGATTCGGATAGGCGCGTTGATATAGTTCAATCGGATTTAAATCGTGATTTATGCACCATTGTGCGAATACGAGAATCATCATTTTTTCATCTTGTTGATATTGTTGAACAATCTTTTTTTCCAATTCATTTCGATTCATCATCATCGTCCTCTCTTCTAGCCAATTCTTTCATCTTTTAGTATCTTAATACATAGCGTCATCTTAGAAAAGGAGAAAGATAGAATGAGAATTATTTCATGGAATGTGAACGGATTGAGAGCCTGTGTAAAAAAAGGGTTTCTTGAATATTTTCAAGAAGTGAATGCAGACTTTTTTTGTGTACAGGAGACAAAGCTTCAAGAAGGGCAAATCCATTTAGAGCTAGATGGGTATGAACAATATTGGAATTATGCTGTGAAAAAAGGGTATTCAGGAACGGCTGTGTTTACAAAAAAGACACCGCTTTCCGTTTCATATGGCTTTGAAGAGGGAGAAAGTGAGCCGGAGGGAAGAATCATTACGTTAGAATACGAATCATTTTATTTAGTGAATGTGTATACACCGAATGCAAAACGTGACTTATCGAGATTACCTTATCGACTCGAGTGGGAAGATCGGATGCGGGAGTATTTAACACAACTTCAACAGAAAAAGCCGGTCATTTATTGCGGTGATTTAAATGTTGCTCATCAAGAGATTGACCTGAAAAATGATAAGGCGAATAAAGGAAATTCAGGTTTTACCGATGAAGAGCGTGAAAAGATGACGAAGCTGTTAAATGAAGGTTTCATCGACACTTTTCGTTCGATGCATCCGAATGTAACCGACAAATATTCGTGGTGGTCTTATATGAACAAAGTAAGGGAACGAAATATTGGGTGGAGAATTGACTATATCATTCTTTCAGAGACATTAAAGCCCCATTTAGTCAAAGCTGAAATACACGATCACATATACGGGAGTGATCATTGTCCTGTCATGGCAGAGCTAACTTTAACGTAACGAAAAGGAAATTCCTTCATGATTCACGAATAGGATAATCAATGACAAACATACAACTGATTATGAGCGGTTGTTATCCAATTTCGTTGTTTCTTGTCATACATGAGGGTGATTAGCGGAGTCCTATTTGAACGAGACGTCCGCTATCAACGCCCCAATCTAAAATGAAATGAATCAGTTGGAGGAATTTCATGAAAGATCGGAAAGTACACGCAAATAATGTAGATATTCATGTTGTTGATTTTGGTGGGAAAGGAACGCCAATTGTATGTGTCCACGGATTAACAGCGAATAGTCGTTGCTTTGATTCCATCGCAGCATCCTTAACAGATCACTATCATGTATTTGGAATTGATTTGCGTGGTAGAGGAGATAGCGAAAAACCACCTTATGGGTACGATATTTATACACATGCAAAGGACGTCCACGGTGTATTAAGAGCACTCAGCATACCATCATGTATTTTCATTGGGCATTCATTAGGTGCTTTTATCGGGCTTGCGTTTTCTACATTGTTCCCCAACTCAGTCAAACAATTGATTCTACTAGATGGAGGCTGCCCATTATCTGAAACCATCTTTGAAAAAATACGCCCAAGTATCGACCGTCTTGACGTTACGTATCCTTCTTTTGAAGCTTATATTCAAGCTATGCGGAAGAATCCATTCTTCCATCCGTGGACCATCGGTCATGAACAGTATTTCTACGCAGATTGTATTCATTTTCCGGATGGGACCGTCCGTTCAAAAGTATCGAAAGAGGCTGTAAAAGAGGAAGTAGAAGCTTTAAAAAATGTTGATATCACAAAATTTTATGACAAAATCAAAACCCCCACCCTCCTATTGCGAGCAGGGGATTGTTTTATGGATGATAACGCCCAAATGGTTACCGATGAACATGTCAAACAACTACAACGTAAAATCGTCGGTAGTTCATACGAATTAGTAGAAGAAGCGAATCACTATTCCATTCTCTTTTCAAAAGCGGATGAAACCGCTCAATTTATTCATCGTTTTCTTGGAACCGCTCACAATTAAACCGTAAGAGGGGGACATAACGGTATGAATGCGATTCTTCAATCGGTCCAGTTGCCTAATGGAGAAACTATCGCCTATCGTAAGAGAGCAGGGGGAGAAGAGACGATTTGTTTAGTTCATGGGAATATGATTTCTTCTTACCATTGGGACATTATGTTTGATCATTTTGACGATCGCTATACGTTAATTGCTCCAGACTTAAGAGGACAAGGGAAATCTTCATATGTCAACCCGATTAACTCTTTAAATGATTTTGCGAACGATTTGAAAGCCTTCGTCGATACGTTAAAACTTCCTATTTTTCATTTAATGGGATGGTCGATGGGGGGCGGTATTGCAATGCAATTTGCCTCAACATATGCATCTCATGTAAATAAATTAATTTTAGTTTCATCGATGTCGACGAGGGGTTATCCTTTCTTTAAAGTGAATGCATTCGGGAAAACTGATTATCGAAAGCGTCTGAAATCGAAGGAAGAAATCAAGAATGACCGCGCTCGATACATTCCAATTTCCAATGCGTATGAAAGTAAAAATACGGCATTTTTAGAGCAAATCTTAAACGTAACTATGTATCCGGTGAATAAACCGAAACGCTCTCGTTATCGAGCGTATTTGGAAGATATTTTGCAACAAAGAAATTTATTAGAAGTGTACAATGCAATGAATAGGTTCAACATTAGCCATCAATCCAACGGAGTTGTAGAAGGAACGAAAGAGGTCGATAAGATACATGCACCGACTCTCCTACTATGGGGAGATAAAGATGTGATTGTAAGCCGAGAGATGCAAGAAGAAATAATTCAAGATTTTAACGGTCGAGCAAACATGCGAATATTGAAGAATGTTGGACATTCTCCATTAATCGATGATTTTACGTCCTTTGAGCGGGAAGTCCTTCAGTTTTTAACTGCATAATCTTTCTTATAGGGCTTTCCAGAAAGGTTTAACTTTCATGGGGCCTTTTTTTAGCTTTTTTCAAAAGATAGCATTCGCATACATTTTTGCTTTTGGTTGTGAAATGAAGTAATACTTGAGACGAAAGATGGCGGTTTCAACAGGAACAGCACGATCTGAAGAGCCCGTAGAGGCATGCCTAGGAGGCTGGTTGAAAAGTGGAGACGACTGCCCACAGACGCACGAACGGGAAAATATCCGAAATGAGATATCGACTTATCTCCAGTTGCCAACCTTAACAGCTCTCCCAGCGGGAAGGAAGTGTCCGTAGCGAATATCCAGAGTTCATTTTAAAAATGTATGAAAATACAACAATCTTTTCGAAAACAAACAAAATGAAAAAAGACAAGAAAAAAGGGTTATCGTCTTGTAAAATAAAGGAGGATGTCGTTCCATACATAGTGTAAGTAAGCTTACAGAAAAAAAGCTAAATTCTTTGTACAGTATTTACATAAGTGAAACTCTTAATAGGTACGAAATTGCATGGAAGTGTTCTTTTTTGAACGCCATGTAATAAATGATGATGAGATTTTTTAGCGCACAATCATACGAAAAGGAACACTTGAAAGAGAGGAAGAGCTGATGAAGAAATTTTTAACCTTGATTATTTTAGCAATATTCGCTTTAGCAGCCTGCTCAAACGAAAGCATGCAAACGACTGACTACACAAATGCCACATGGAATGACATTTTAGCTGATGGGACAGGGACTTCTGTTCGAATGTTTATGTGGGGGGGAGACGAAGGGATTAATCAATACATGGATGAAGTAATCGCTCCTAAATTAAAAGAAGAATATGATATTGAATTTGAACGTGTCCCGATGGATACACAAAACATTTTGCAAAAACTAGTGACTGAAAAAGAAGCGGAGAAAAAAGAAGGAACAATCGATATTATCTGGATTAATGGTGAGAATTTCAAAAATGCTAAAGAGCAAAGCCTATTATACGGACCCTTTACTGATTTATTGCCAAACATGAACGAATATGTTGATAAACAAAGTTTAGATATTCAATATGATTTTGGTACGAAAACAGAAGGGTTTGAAGCACCGTGGGGGAAAGTTCAATTTGTGTTTTTATATGATGAAGCGAATGTTCCAGAACCTCCTCAGTCGTTTGGGGAACTATTGAAATGGACGAATGAAAATAAAGGGAAGTTTACGTATCCAGAAGCGAGTGACTTTACCGGAAATGCGTTTTTAAGGCATCTTTTATATCATTCCGTCGATGTTGAATCGCTGTTAGAGAAGGGATATGATGAAGCGTTTGTACAAAAAAATACGGAAGAAATGTGGTCTTATTTAAATGAAATCAAGTCGAATTTATGGCGTGAAGGACAAACATATCCAAAAGATTTAACCGAACTTGATCGATTGTACAGTCGTGGCGAAGTTTGGATGACGATGGGATATAACGAAGCGAGAGCTGAAAGTTTAATAAATGAAGGCGTATTTCCGAAAACAACAAAATCGTTTGTGCTCGATACAGGCTCAATTGGGAACACTCATTTCTTAGCGATACCATTTAATAGTCCAAATAAAGCGGGTGCGATGGTAGTGATTAATCATCTATTATCTCCTGATGCACAGCTTGCCAAGTATGAACCGACCTATTGGGGGGATCGTTTTTCGTTAGATTTATCAAAGCTACCAGCTGAAATGCAAGCGAAATTTAACGAAGTTGACAGAGGCGATTCTGTTATCGAAGCAGATCAGCTTCAAGGAAAAGTTTTACCCGAAGTAGATGCCGAATATGTGAATTGGTTAAAGGAGACATGGTATGAAAAGGTGGTGCAAGGAAAATAAATGGGTGGTATATGTTTTACCACTCATTTTCTTTCCTTTGTTTTTAACATTTTACGGTTTATTTAAAGCTTTTATTAAAAGTATGAGCGGTTCAAATGTTCCATTATTTGACCCGTATATCGAATTATTTACAGACCATTCGTTTTGGAAGTCATTGTTTTATAGTTTGCATATTACGATCGTTTCAACAGTGATTTCCTTAATAATTGGCTTATGGTTGACCCGCTCGTTATATAAATATATGGCTAATAAAAAGTGGAAGCTTATCGTTTGGATTCCGATGATTTTTCCTCATTTTGTCGCAGGTTATATGATTTATTTACTTTTAGGGCAAACGGGATTTTTCTCAACGGTGTTAGCCTATTTCAATTTAATAAATGATCCGAGTCAATTTCCTGCCCTTCTATACGATTCTTACGGCTTAGGCATTATTTTTACGTATATATGGAAGGAAGTCCCCTTTGTTATTTTAATGCTTCTCCCCGTTTATTTGGAGATGAACCGTCAACAAATTGATGTTGTCAAAACACTCGGTGGTTCAGAATGGGAAGTGTTTAAGACAGTGGAATGGCCGTGGTTAGTCCCTATCCTATTTGAAACTGGAATTATCTTGTTTTCATTTATCCTTGCTGCGTATGAAGTGCCTGCTTTACTAGGGGCAACCTATCCGAAAATGGTTTCCGTTTTAGCATTTGAATGGTTTTATGAAAGCAATTGGACAATGCGCCCGAAAGCATTTGCGATTATGATTATGACTTCTTTCGTCATCCTTATGCTCGTCTTATTCTTTTCCAAGTGGGTAGGAAAGAAGCGTTATCGCTTAATGAAAGGAAATGGTCGCATATGAAAAAGAGATGGAGTATTTTATTCTTCGTTACGGCATTATTCTTCTTTCCAGTAGCTTTACTCATTCTCCATTCTTTTTCAGTAGCATGGTCTTACGGAAGCCTCTTTCCGACAGAATTTAGCTTTCGAGCATGGCGTGTTTTGTTGAATGAACCAAAGCTTTTAAGGGCTATTGGCACGTCATTTGCCGTAGGAGCAATTGTCGTATTCATCAATTTAATGGTTGGATATGTTGTAGGAAAAACACTTGCTCATGAGGAATTCGTTGGGAAGGACGTATTTGAATCTTTGTTACTTTTCCCGATTATCATTCCTTCATTAGCCATTGCAATGGGGATTCATATTGCAATGATTAAATGGGGGCTGGCGGATTCTCTAATTGGCGTATCCATTGTTCATTTAATCCCAACCATTCCATATTCGATTAAAATGTTTCGATCGAGCTTTGATCGAATCGGGTTAAAGTGGGAGGAACAAGCGAAAAGTTTAGGAGCATCAACTCGGACGATATTCTATACCATTTATTTGCCACAACTGATTCCAACTGTTCGCGCTGTTATGTTTTTAATTTTTGTCATTTCATTAAGTCAATACGCGCTAACCGCCATCATTGGTGGAGGAAATGTCATTACATTAGCCATGATTTATTTTCCGTATTTCTCAACAGTTGATGAATCTGTTATGGCAAGTTTTTCAATCTTGTTTGCCATTTTGCCACTAATTTTTCTAATTGTGGTAGAAGGATTCATTCGAGTTTTCGTTCCATATAACAACAGACAAAAAAGGTGAGGAAGCATGTATATCGATTTACAGTCATTGGCTAAATCTTTTCGAGAGCAATTGATATTTCAAGACTTACATCTTCAAATGAAAAAAGGGGAAATAATCGCAGTTGTTGGTCCTTCTGGTACAGGGAAATCCACGCTGTTGCGATGCCTGGCAGGTCTTGAAAATGTAGACGGAGGGTCGATTAAAATCGACGAAGATGAAATGACTCATTTACAGGCAAGTGAGCGACCAGTCACAATGATGTTTCAACAGCCATTATTATTTGGACATATGACGGTTTGGGAAAACATTGTTTACGGTTTGAAGTTATTAAAAAAATCTAAACAAAAAATAGAAGAAATTGGTCAGCAGTATTTGAAGCTTATCCAAATGGAAGATGCACGGAATAAGTATCCGGATGAATTGTCTGGTGGTCAGCAGCAGCGTGTAGCATTAGCCCGAGCACTTGTAACAAATCCAAAATTATTATTACTTGATGAACCATTTAGCAGTTTAGATAATGAACTGCGCCACACTATGCGGGAATGGGTTAAAAATATCTTGAAGAAAGAAGAAATGACGGCGATATTCGTTACACATGATATGGAAGAAGCGATGCTATTGGGGGACCGGGTTGCCGTATTCATGGACCAAACGTTATTGCAAGTTGGCGAACCAAAGGATATTTATGAACGTCCAGCTAATGCAAAAGTGGCAAAGTTTTTTTGTGACGGCTTCGTGTATGAAAACAATTCCTTCGTCTTCTCTAATCGCTTGAAAATCATTAATCAGAACGAAACGGTTTTTCGAAAATGGGAAGCTGTAGTGAAAAATACGTGGATGAAGCACGGACAAACCTTTTATCAGCTTTCCATTTCTGAATGTGATGCTGATATTCATATCATCGAGTCAAGCCCATTACGAGTCGGAGATGTCATCACAATCGGATTACGGGAAGAAAAGGATTTATATGTATTTCATGGAGGTGAAAAAGAGTGAAGGGAAAAACAATCATTAAGCTATCTGTTTTAGGGGTGTTAATTGTCGGTTTAATCTGGCTTAATGAAACGTATTTAAATGTTACACCGAAGGCAATTCAAAAATGGATCCTATCATTCGGTATTTTTGCTCCATTGATTTATATTGTCCTTTATTCCATTCGTCCGTTTGTATTTTTTCCAGCATCGGTATTATCGCTTGCTGCTGGACTAGCCTTCGGAGCCCTGTATGGAACGATCTATACAATCATTGGGGCGACATCAGGCGCGGCGCTTTCTTTTTTAGCAGCTAGCAAACTAGGTCATAAGGTTAAAAATAAACAATGGGACGGTCGAGCAAAAAAAATTCAAGAGCAGCTGGAACAAAACGGATTCTATTACGTTTTGCTTCTGCGACTCATACCGTTATTTAATTTTGATATGATTAGTTATTTAGCCGGTTTGTCAAAAGTTCGCTTTGTTTCGTTCACATTGGCAACTTTGATAGGCATTATTCCGGGAACGTTCGCTTATAACTTTTTAGGTTCGAGTCTAGTGGGCGGAAATATCGCTATTATCATTGCGGCTGTTGCGGTATTTTTAGCGGTTACGATTGTGCCACTTCTATTTAGCAAACGATTAAGAGAGAAATTCGGAATATCAAATCCGAAATAAGAGGTGTTTATAATGCTTGACACTCATGCACGAAAATATGTTCAACCGATGTTTGATAAGACGGGAAAATGGTTGTTGAAAAAAGGATTAACAGCCAATCAGGTGACCGTGATTTCGTTTGTCATTGGCTCAACAACCGGGGTGTTTTATTACTTCGAATACACATGGATTGCATTACTCGTTCTATGGTTATCCGGCTTTTTAGATGCGGTAGACGGCACGATGGCACGAAACACGAAAACGTCTCCTTTTGGAACAGTAATGGATGTTACGTTTGACCGAATCGTTGAGATTAGCGTCATACTAGGCATTGCATTTCGCCATCCAGAAGTTCAATGGGCGCTTCTTTTATTATCAGTATCCATCATCGTGTCCATGACGATCTTTTTAACTGTTGGGGCAGTTAGCGAAAAACAAGGAATGAAGTCCTTTTACTATCAGGCAGGGCTAGCCGAGCGGACAGAAGGATTCATTTTATTTTCATTCATGATGGTACTAGAACCGTTCGTATTGTGGGTGACGCTTATCTTTTTCATCATTGAACTATATACAGGATTCCAACGTTTTTTTGAAGCGAAGAGAATATTGCAGTAGAGACTGAGGAGGAAAGTGATGGACAAAAAATATGATATTGTCGTTTTAGGAGGCGGTGCAGGAGGGCTGACAGTAGCAGCAGGAGCGGCATCAATTGGGGCAAAGGTAGCACTAATTGAAAAGGAAGAACAACCAGGTGGAGATTGCTTACATTTTGGTTGTGTGCCTTCTAAAGCTCTTATTAAAGCAGCAAATGAAGTTTTTGAAATGAATGAAACGGCTCGAAAGCACGGAGTTCAATTAGCGGGAAAGGCTGATTGGCTTAAAGTAAGGAACCGGGTGCAGGCTGCCATTGACACGATTCAAGTTCATGATGATGCGGATCGCTTTCGCAAAATGGGGGTAGATGTTTTCATCAGCAAAGGGACTTTCCTTAATCACCACGAAATCCAATTAGAAGATGGGTTCATCGTTTCGGGGAAACGAATCGTTATAGCAACTGGTTCACGTCCCTTTATCCCGCCGATTGAGGGACTAAAAGATACAGGTTTTATCACGAACGAAACGATTTTTAAAATGGAAGAACTTCCGAAATCCATGCTTGTCATTGGTGGAGGACCGATTGGACTTGAACTTGCCCAAGCGATGAAGAGACTCGGGACTGAAGTCACCCTCATAGAACGTTCGGAATATATCCTCGCTAAAGAAGATGCAGAAGTTCAAGAGTTTGCGCAAGAAAGACTGCAGCAAGAGCTGAATATTTTAACGAGCGCTTTCGTACAAAAAGTTGAGCGGATTGGCGACAGGAAACGAGCTTCCATTATCGTAAATGAAGAAGTTCACGTCGTTGATGTTGATGAAATTCTCGTTGCGTCAGGTCGCACGCCTAACAGTGACAAAATTGGGCTTGAAAATACAGCTGTTAAAGTAGATGAAAAGGGATACATTCAAGTAAATCAATATTTACAAACGAATGTGAAATCGATTTTTGCAATTGGGGACGTAAATGGGAAAATGATGTTTACACACGTCGCGGGAATGGAAGGAAAGAGCACGGTTCAAAATGCTGTATTAGGCATTAAGCAAAAAGTTTCATATGATAACATTCCTTGGGTAACATTTACCTCACCAGAGATATTTCATCTCGGCTTGACTGAGAATGAAGCGAAAGAAAAACACGGAGAAATCAATGTTTATCACTCTTCTTTAAATGATGTGGATCGCTTTGTGGCTGATCGTGATGGAGAGGGATTTGTCAAACTGATTACGGACCGGAAGGGGAAGATTGTCGGTGCTCATGCTGTAGGAAAAGGAGCGGGGGATTGGATGCAAATCGTCGTTTACGCGAAGCAAAAAGGAAAAAAAATCGGCGACTTATCTCGAATGATTTACCCGTATCCGAACCACGCAGCTGCTGTCCAACGAACAACCGATGCTTATTGGCGCAAGAAGCTGTTCGATGGCGTGCTCCCGAAACTATTAAAACATTATATTCGTTTCTTTCGTTAAGTAAAAATCCAAAAGCCAATATGCTTTTGGATTTTTAGCTTTTATTTTTGTTACAGAAAGTTTAAGTTCAATAAAGTGTTAAAGTATTCCCTTTACCGTTTTTTTGGTGTCTAGCTCATGCGCCATCAGCTCGGGTCGCTTCGGCCCTGCTGTGGCGACGGAAGCCTCCTCGCAGGTCCTAAAGCGCCCTTCGCCTAAGAACTTGAGCTTTGCGCTTTTCTTAACTTTCCATATTGAAAATCAATTTTTGTGGAAAATTTGGGAAATGAGTTCATCCATTTTTTCAGAAAGAGTAAATAGCCTATACGTTGAGTCATTTAATTTATTCGCAGAATCTGACTGTTGTTGTATAAAGTTTGATAAATGTGTGATTTTTTGAAAATTCCGCTCTGAGATTTGATGAACTTCATCCACTGAATGAACGACCTCATCACTACTTGAGGATAATTCCTCCGTAGAAGCCGAAATCGATTCAACTCGACCCGAAATATTTGTGATCTCTTCAATAATTTCGTAAAAGGAATCTCCTGTCTTTGCTAAAATGCTTTTACCATAAACGACTTCATTTGTGCTATCATTCATCGCTTTCATGACAAGGTCCATTTTTTCAAAAATTGTTTTAATGAGCTCTTCAATATTTTTAGCAGACTGACGTGCTTGAACTGCTAGATTTCTAACTTCCTGAGAAACAACGGCAAATCCTTTTCCTTTTTCTCCAGCTCTTGCCGCTTCAATGGCAGCATTTAGCGCTAGCAAATTTGTTTGTTCAGATATTTCCGAAATAAATGTAACAACTTTATGAATCTCTTTCGATGTTGTGCCGAGTTCTTGAATTAATTGGAGAGAATGCGTTTGCTTTTCGTTGATTTTATTCATTTGGACGGTCGCCTCACTCATTCTTTCACGACCCTTTGTTGAAAGATTACGAATATGTTGAGTTGCATCGACCGTGTTATCTAAAGATGAAGCAATCAATTGTAGAGCGGTTCTCATTTGGACAATCGTATCGTTTGTATGAAGGATATGATTTTTCTGTTCATTTGTATCCGCGACCATCTTATCAATATTCTCAGCTATCGTATGCATGTCTGATGCCGCTTTATTGGAATGGATTGAAAGGTTTTCTGCTGAATTTTTAATTTCATGAGAAGCATAATTTACACCGTCAATGATTGTTTTTAACCCAGTTGTCATTTGGTTAAACGACTGAATCAAATGACCGATTTCATCTTTTCGGTTGGACGTAAGCTGTATATCTAAGTTTCCTTTTGATACTTCAACCATTACATTTTGTAGTTTAGTTAAATGCTTCACTAATATTGACGAAATGAAATATATGATAACGGTAATGATTAGGATTAATAAGACGATAAATAAAATCATTTGACTCTTATTAATTTGCATGAGATCATATATCGCTGTTGCATTATAATCAGCACCGAGTACCGCAATGATGTTTCCTTCTTTATCTAAAATAGGCGAATAAGAAGAAACTAATGCTCCCCATTGATCCGAAACGCCAAGCTCTCCTACTTGTGTTTCTTTTGTTTCAAATGCTTTAATCATTAGGTCGAATTTATGGGCTTCAGGTTCTATTTCACCTAGTGCTGACGCTTCCTCTTTTGGCAAACCATCCACGACATAAAAATATTCATATCCATTGTTTGTTTCTCTTCGGGATATCGTATATAAATAGTCTAAGTTATTCATTTCTCTTAATTGATTCAGTTGTACTCGAAGCTTTTCAAAATATTCATTTTCTCCACTTTCTGGGGTGATGGTTTTAAACTGTTCTACATCAATGATTTTGATCGTTTCTTCCACGATGTGCATTGCTTGCATTCCGATTGATTTTGAAACGAATTTGGAAGAAGATGTATACACGACGTAACACAAAATTGAACTTGCAACGACGAACAACAAAGTAAAAATAATAAGAACTTTAGATTTTAAACTTAAAGACTTCAAATTGTCCTTACCTCCAAATATTAAAATGGAAAAACATCTACCATGATGTGATTGGGATTTATGTAGCTACTTTTCGAGAATGCTTATCGTACACTAATGGAGTTATTCGAAAGGGGTAACTCCAGTATTGAAGTGAACTTTTTGCATGATAAACCCAACTGATGAGGCGATACAGTTCCAATAAGAAGAGACATAGTACATGCACTAATAAGTTTATTAATGAAGTAGAGATTATATAATAATAAATATAAAAAAATGATGGGTTTAAATGTTACATTTGAATAGTAAACTATTTTTTAAGTTGGAATGTTGTGGATTGGCTCTTATGGGATGTAGAGGAAAGGTCGAGGCTCTTCAGACGCACATGTCGGAGTGGTATTCCCACACTGAGATATCGACTTATCGCCAGTTCGATAGGCGCTAGGAGCCGAAACTAGCCAACGATAGAAAAGTGGAGACTATGTTCACAAAAAATAGAAAAGGGGCTGTCCAAAAAGTACAGTCCCTCATTTATCGTAGATTAAATTCAATTAAACTCATCTGATAGAGGACGCTATCCGAACTTTGCACAGGACGTGGCCGCCTCATTTATCTCCTCCTCGACTCGGATGCTCGTCTGTTGGGCCTTCAGCTCGGATGTTTCCGCTGGAGTCGCATTCACCTTTTTTCAATCAGAACTAATTGGAGGAATGGAAACTACTTTCCGCTGCCATCATTCTAATTTAGGAACTTATCAGACGAGCCCTTCTATTATTCTTCCTCAATTAATTCTTTTGCTTTTTCAATGTTCACCGAGAGTCGTAACCCTTTTTTTATATAGCCTTCTTTTTTCAGTTGACTCATAACGGCACTTGTTGTTTCACGGGTAGATCCAATCATATTGGCAATATCTTGATGGGTAATACGCATTTCAATCGTTTGCCATTCTTTTTTTCTCCGACCTGTTTTTTCACTTAATTTCAATAGTAAGTAAAGGATACGGTTTTTCACATCACCTAATGCAATTTTTTCACTCAGTGAATAGACTTCCTTCAAGCGTGTTGATAATATATTGATGAATTTTAAAGCAATTTTTGGATTTTTTTCAATAAATTCTTCAAAATCCGCTTTGCTTAATAAGCATAAATACGAATCTGTCATCGCTTCTGCATAAATTTGATCGTCTGTTAAAGACAACGTACTCGTTTCTCCGAATATATTACCATCTACTAATATATCAACAGTGAATTGTTTTCCATTCTGATTCATTCGATATAAGCGCACTTGACCTTCCTTCAATAAAAATAATGCTTTCATCGGTTTATCAGGCGATAAAATGGTTGTCCCTTTCTTTACCGGTTTCATCTCACTTAACTCATCGATGATTTTAATATCTTCCATCGGAAGCTCGTCAAATAAACTAATTTGTGATAATAAGAACAGTTTATCCATTGTACTCTTCCTTTCAAGAACTTTCTTATCTTTCATTATAACGGAAGATCTTAATCTTCATGTAAGGAAGCTTACAGCGCTTTTAAGAATGAGCGTGTTAAAGTAGTCATGTAAGGAGGAAATCGTCATGACGAATACATTATATATGATGGACGGTTGTTCAAAATGTGCAAAAGCCATAAATCATTTAAAAACAAATGGTATTCCGTATATAAAAGTTAATGTTTTAGGAAATATCAAAGCTCAAAAGCATCTGAAACAGATTGTAGGTGAAATATATACACCCGTATTCCAAATGGATAATGGGTCTATTTTTAAGGGGGAAGAAATATTAAACTATTTTGAGGGTCCAAAGACCTGATTTTTAAATTGTAACGCATATTACAGAAAGGTTCTGAATTTTCTATTAAAGTAGAGGTGTAAATAAAGAAGGGAGATGGGTGAATGACCAATCGAGTTGAATGGGGCTTGTTCATTGGACGCTTGATTTTAGGTGGAACGATGTTAGCTCATGGCATTCAAAAGTTTACGATGATGGATAACGTTGTTGGCATGTTTACAGAGAATTTTGGGTTACCCGCATTCGTTGCTTATTTAACCGCTATTGTTGAAACTGTTGCAGGATTAGCACTCATTTTAGGACTCATGGTAGAAGTTTCTGCACTATTGCTCGGTCTTATCATGATCGGTGCGATTGTTACCGTAAAGTTCCCAATGGCTGGATTTTTTGGAAATGGACAAATGGCAGGGTATGAACTTGATTTAGCATTACTGGCTTTATCTATTATTTTAACGGTCGCTGGTAGTCGATTATTCGCTTTAACCAACCTGTTTTCCAAACGGGATAAAACGACAAATACTGCTAATATTTAACAAGAAAAGGGTGCCCAACGATAAACACGTTGGACACCCTTTTTAAATGTTGATTTAATTTAATAGCACCAAGCTGCACCGACAATAATTAATAAGATAAACAATACGACGATCAATACGAACGTATTACCATATCCACCACCATAGCCATATCCGCCACATCCATAGTTAGGGCTGTAACATCCCATCTTGACATACCTCCTATAACTGGAATTACTCCTACTATATGCAACTTGACCCTATTTGGTTAGGACATTCCCCTAGTAAGCATGGAAATTAGGTAAAGACCCATTCTTATATTTCAAACGACAACCATCTAACCAAATTCCTACCTGTTACATATGTTGTAAAGAAGGTAAAAAACCTTCAACCAAGAGGTAAAGGAGGCGCTAGCATGTCTGAAGGTTATGCAGGTGGAGGATTTGCGTTAATCGTTGTATTGTTCATCTTACTTGTAATTGTTGGTACGGCATTCGTCGGTGGTTTTGGCGGAGGCTACGGTTACGGAGGATACTAATGTTAATGGGGATGTGAAAAAGCGATATTTTGCTTTTTCTCATCCTTTTTTACATACTTTGTAAGGTGGGGCTAGGAAAACATATGACGGAAGGTCTGAATTCCGGTATAATGCAAGCAGGAAGTTGTAACGGAAGGAAGAAAGAAATGAAGTTAATTATAGCAGAAAAACCCGATCAAGGGGCGAAGCTAGCTGCACCTTTTCCAAATAAAAAAAGGAATGGATATATAGAAATTATGCCATGTGACATGTTTCCAAAAGGTGCCATTATGACATGGGCTATCGGGCATCTATGCGAATTAGTTCCACCAGAAGAATACGATATGAAATGGAAGAAATGGAAGCTAGACACATTACCGATCCTACCTGAAACGTTTTCTCATCGTGTCGCAAAAGGAAAATGGAAACAATTCCAAGTCATTCGAGACTTTGTGAAGAAGCGTGAAATTAATGAAATCATCATGGCAGGAGACGCAGGGAGAGAAGGTGAAGCAATCGTTCGGCTCATTTTACAGCTTTGCAAACCGAAACAACCGTTAAAGAGACTGTGGTTATCTTCGCTAACCGAAGCAGCCGTTAAAAACGGATTTTCCAATTTATTAGATGAATCTGAAACACGAAACCTATTTTATGAAGCGTATAGTCGCTCTTGTGCTGATTGGCTTGTTGGAATGAATGCATCTCGCGTCTATTCCTTGCTTTTAAAAGAAAAAGGGATTACGAGCTTGTTTTCAATTGGGCGTGTCCAAACTCCGACTTTGTCGTTAATCGTAAAACGTGAAAAAGAAATCGAATCTTTTGTCTCGAAACCGTTCTGGGAAGTCATTGCTTCATTTCAAGTGAATGGAAAAGAGTATGGAGGAAAATGGCATAAAGATGGAGAGAGTCGCATTGAAAAACAAGAGATGGCTCAAAAGATTGCCCAGTTTTGTAAAGGGAAAGATGCGGAGATTACAGAAATTAAAAAAGAACAAAAAAAGTATCAACCTCCATACCTTTTTAACCTTTCTTCATTACAAGCCGAAGCGAATAAACGTTTTAAATTTTCACCGAAAAAAACGTTAGATATCGCACAAAAACTATACATAAAAGGAATCATATCATACCCGCGATCGGATTCCAGCTTTGTCACAAAAGAAGAAGCAAAACTATTCCCTGATACATTAGCTAAATTTAGAGAAATGCCAGAATATCAGTCGTATTTTCCACTTCCGAAACCGTCATTGCTACAAAACAAACGATATGTCAATGAAAAGAAAGTTACGGACCATTACGCCATAATCCCGACAGAACAAGTAGTAAAGATTGAATCGTTACCAAAGGAAGAACAAAAGATTTACGATTTGATCATTAAAAGGCTAATCGCTGCTCACTATGATGAAGCGATTATCAACACGACAACTGTTCATACGATCGTTGATCAACGGGCTACGTTTGTTTCAAAAGGAAGTCAAATCATCCAAAAAGGCTGGCATGAAGTGTTGAAAGACAAGGAATCAAAAGAAAATATGTTACCTTCATTAGAAGAAAATGAGACAGGTTCAGTAAAAGACGTTATGGTCAAAGAAGGGAAAACTGAGCCACCGAAACGTTATACGGAAGGGCAACTAATTACCTTAATGAAAACGGCAGGGAAGTTTAGTGAAGATGATTCGTTAAGTAAAGTGCTAAAAGAAACAGAAGGCTTAGGAACGGAAGCAACGAGAGCCCAAATCATAACGGTGTTAAAAGATCGGGGTTATATTGAAGTGAAGAAGAATCAAGTGTATGCAACAGAAAAGGGGAAGTTGCTTATTCAATCTATTTGCACGGATTTATTAACCTCGCCTGATATGACCGCAAAATGGGAGCAGCGTCTTCGTGAGATAGGAAAAGGGGAGGCTTCTGCTAAACAATTCATCGAACAAACGAAAAAGCTCGTCTTAAAACTGATTGAGGATGCGAAAAATGGAAGTCAAGGCTGGTCCTTCGATGAAATTGATCGCGAACAAATTCCTTCTAATCAACTAAAAGGAAAAAAGCGGGCTGTTAAACTCGGAAAATGTCCAAAATGTAGTGGTCACATTATTGATAAAGGAACTTTTTACGGATGTACCAACTATTCTAAAAACGATTGTAAAATGACGATATCCAAAACGATTTTAACGAAAAAAATCACACAAGCGAATGTTAAAAAACTTTTGAAAGATGGAAAAACGGATTTAATAAAGGGATTTCAAAAAGGTGAGAAATCGTTTGATGCCTACTTACAGTGGAAAGAAGGGGCAATCACCTTTCAATTTCCAGAAAAGAATTAAAAAGGACGTGTGTAAGTTTGAAAGCTGTAATCTTTGACATGGATGGGGTACTTGTTGATACGAATAAGGCCCATTATGAAGCCTTTTTAAAGGTGTGCCAAAAAAGAGGATTAACATTTGAATACGATGATTATGATAGTGTAAAAGGAATGCATCGACATGAAATCGCCGAAACAATTTATAAAAACAATGGTCGAACGTATACTTCGAGAGACATTGAACATTTTTCAAATGAGAAAAATAGTTGCTATCAAACTTTAGTGGAAGAGATGGATGAAACAGTCATTCTTCCAGGTATTATAGCCTTTATACATGATTTGAAGGCAAACGGAATGAAATTAGCAGTCGCATCGTCGAGTACGAATGTTAAACGAGTATTACATCAAGTCGGCTTACTTTCGTATTTCGACTATGTCGTTGACCCGACTACATTAGCTAACGGAAAACCAGATCCGGAAATATTCTTAAAAGCATGTGAACAACTGCATTGCTCTCCGAACGACTGCGTTGCTATTGAAGACGGCCTTGCAGGTATGCAAGCAATTAAAAAGACCGATATGTATGCGATAGGTGTAGGGGACACAAAAGGTTTGGAACAGGCAGATTGGCACGTTAAAGACACATCAGAACTTACCTATGAACGTTTTCTAGAGCAATTAGCCATTTGTACGTAAATATTTCTTGGGAAAGCGCAAAAATCGCTATTTTTCGAAAGGGTTGTCGAATAGAGAGAATTCTCTCTATTCGAATTTGTATCCCGTTAAGTCAACGTACAACACATATGTTGATCGATCTTCATCAATTTCCGTACAAATCAGTTCATATTCGTATTCCCCAAATTGGAAATAATCGTTTCCAAAAAAATCAAATGCTTCTTCATGACTTGTTAAGTGAAAAGTAAACAATAAAGGAGACGGTTCTTCCTCTTTAAATAATCGAATTTCTAATGTTACATTTTTATACGTTACAGCATCTTGAAATGGCTGTTCATCGAATACCTCTTCAACATAAATGACAAAAAGGTCTTTTTCTTTAGCAGATGATGTTCTTTTGTAAATTTTATTCTCCTTAACAAAATAATCACACATCCGGCGGCAAAGTAATTCAGACCGATTTAAGGCATGATAGTGGTAAATAGCTGGGTATTGCTCACTTTCTTTATTTAATCGGTATTCTAATTGGTATAACATGAATTTCTCCTCCAAATTGGAAACTGTATCCTTTATACTATAACATGTAGGAGCGCTATCGACCATTACAACGATAGGAGGAATGGAATTGGAGAAGACGAAAAAATTATTAACAGGAATTATTTCCGCAACAATGGTAACAAGTTTAACGGCATGTAGTGAAGATGAAGAATATTCACTTCCTCCCGTACCTGAAGATGATTCTTGTACAGAATGGGAATGGGATATGGACGATGGTGTGTGGGAATGTGATGATATTGATTCCCCTCACTTCGGATATCTTTACTTTATGGGAAAAGCGTATAAATCAAAATCATCCCTATATGGAAGCTCTGATTACAAAGCGTACAAAGGAAGTAGCTCGTTTAAAGGAAGCACATCTGGAAGCACATCGAAAAGCTCAGGCTTTGGGTCGGGAAGTAAGGGAGGATTTGGTGGTTAATGACCGAACGAGAACATCGCTTTGAGCAAAAGCGTAAGGAATTGTTTCAATCAATTCCACAATTTTGGCCGGATTTATATGGAGAAGAATATGCCCTACTAGACTATTATCCATTAAGAGAAGATGAGTTGAATGATATTCGAATAGCAACTGAAAGAGTAGGGAAAATTTATGCCAAAACGGCAAAGATATTACGCCGTTCAGATGATGAAACACTCATGCAGTTAGATTTTCCTAAAGAGGTAATACCCTTTATTCGGCAGCGGATATTACCGGTTGAATCGGTGATTGCACGATGCGACTTTATTATGACAGATGAAGGGTTGAAGCTGATTGAATTAAATTCTGACACTCCTACATTTATTAAAGAATGTTTTCATGTGAATCAGAAAGTGACCGACTATTTCGATGTCGAAAACCCGAATGCAGGCTGCGAAAGTATGCTGAAGAGGTCGGTTGAAAAAGCCATTAAAGAATCTATTGTTAAGTTAAAACTAACTGAGCCGAATATCGTCTTCACGTCTCATGACGATCACATTGAAGACAAGTGGACGACACAATATTTGCAGGAGTTGGTTTCGTTTCCATCCACCTATGTGCCATTACATGAGCTCTCCATTCGAAAAGGGGAAGGCTTGTATGACCATCATGGACGGAAAATAGATGTTCTATATCGTCAAACATACCCGCTTGAACATTTGCTGCTAGATGAGGACCCGATTACCAAAGAGAAAGTTGGTATCCAACTTTTAGAGCTTGTTCAAACAGGACGTTTGGCCATTATTAATCCAATTTCAGCCTTCTTACTGCAGTCAAAAGCAGTCCAGGCGGTAATTTGGGGCTTACATGAACAACATCATCATTTTTTTACGGAAACGGAACATCAATGGATTCATACATATTTTTTACCAACTTATTTAGATGACACCCCGTTCCTAGAAAAAGGAATTCCTTACGTGAAAAAGCCGAGCTTTGGTCGAGAAGGAGATACGGTTGAAATTTACGAAGGAAGAAAAATACGTTTGGGGGACTCTCATAAAACGTATAAAGACTCTCTTCCAGTTTATCAATCGTATGTTCCATTACCAAAAAAATTACTTCAAACGACAAATGGTAAGCAAGAATGCCATTTATTAGTTGGTAGTTTTTTAATTAATGCTGAACCTAGTGCCATCGGTTTTAGAGCTGGTGGACCAATTACAGACAACGCGGCCTATTTCTTACCGGTCGGGGTAGTAAATTCATAAACAGAAAGGAAGTTAGAATATGACATTTTCATCTTTATTTCTTTCAACGATTTCGTATATCGGGGTAGCATCTCTTATGTTATTAATCGGAATCATTTTATTCGAAGTGACGACTAAAAATAAAGAATTTGAATTAATCAAAAACGGAAATAAAGCAGCCGTTTATGCTTTCGGTGGACGAATTTTAGGGTTAGCGATTGTGTTGTATTCAGCTATAGCAAACTCGGTTAACTTATTAGATATGGTGATCTGGGGAAGTGTTGCAATTGTCATTCAAATATTATTGTTCTACATTGCTGAGTGGATCACGCCGAAGTTTAAGATTACACAAGCCATCGATGATAACAACGAAGCGGTTGGCTTATTCTTACTATTTTTATCTATCGGTATCGGTTTAGTAATTGCGGGTTCCTTAACCTACTAAGATATCGACTTTCAAATAAGTAAATATAATACTTTCGTTTCATATCAATTCAAGATGGTGGCGACTCGAAAGCTAGACTGCAGGGTCTTCAGTTCATGCTGGTCCCGCTGGAGTCGCCGCCTTAAGCCAATCATTTCATGATTTATTTTGAAACATTTTTAGAAAAACAACCAGCCTTTAAAATGGTTTATCGCAGCTTTTGATAGACTTTTTCATCACAAATAATGAATAGCTTCGCATCATCAGGAATCGGTGTTTGTAAGGTTGTTACAATTGACATGTCTTCGTGATTTGACAAAAGTGTTGCACCCAATTCAGCAAGCTCTTTTTTCGCATCACCGTATGTGTTCCAATGAGGCTTCTTTTTTATATGATATAAGTCATATCCTACATGACTTGTTAACTGACGAATAATCTCAGTTGTACCGTTAAAGAGAATAGAACGAGCAGCTAAATGCGCTGACATGTCATTAGGAGTAATAAATTCTTCCACGTTCACATGGGTAAATGCTTGAATATGTTTGGAGTCAGATACCTCACAAATCGTATAAATGTTCCGACCGTTTTTCTTCCCAAGCCCTTCTAATATTGAAGCAATTAAAAGAGTATGTCCATCAGCTTGCGATGCCTTTATCACACCATCTGGCGCAAAGATCATGGCCGATTTACAATCAAGTAAATTTGCTTGAAGTAACGTTTCTTCAGTTGCTGGATCTCCTTGAACAAATTCCACACGTTCGTGAAGTACAGGAATCTTTTCTAATTTTTCATCTACAATGACAATATGAATATCGTGAAAAGTCGTTAAAAGCTCTTGAAGGGCTAGCTCTGTTTTCTTTGTCCAATTAATTAAAATAATATGATTTCTCATTGTAATCTTCAATTTTCCTTCCTCCCTCAGCCTTTTTCGTAGCGATAACGAATCGATAACTTTCCCAATCACAATCGTCATAAGACCAATTCCCATCACATATAAAAACATGGCAAAAATTTTTCCTTGTACGGTCGTAGGAGATACATCACCATATCCTACTGTTACAACGGTCGTCATCGTCCACCATAAACCTTCGAAAGCGGAAGGGAATGTTTCAGGCTCTAAATAATGAATAAAAAAACTGCTAAATAAAATTAGTGTCGTCGTACCAAAAAACAATGTCCACCCGCTCATCTGAAGGGCTTTAATCCAAAGTCGCTTAATTAAAATCACATTTTTCACCCCAACTTTCTCTTCTAAGACATTTTAACATATTTTTCTTTTTGTTCATTTGTTGACAAAAATTATATTGATAGGAGACGATAGTAAAAATAATGAAAGGAGGTAGAAAAATGGAAAACACAAAGCGTTGCCAAGATTCGTTTGTTGTGAAAACAAGCATCGTTTTGCCACCGGACACGAATACTCATGGAACGATGTTCGGAGGAAAATTGATGGCATACATTGATGATGTTGCCGCGATATCGGCTATGAGGCACGCGCGTTCACAAGTCGTCACAGCTTCAACTGATTCAGTTGACTTTTTACATCCGATTTACGAAGGAGATGCCGTTTGTTTGGAAGCCTTTGTCACGTACACAGGACGTTCTTCGATGGAAGTGTTCGTCAAAGTCGTCGCGGAAAAACTAATGACAGGGGAGCGAAATGTATGTGCCATTTCGTTTTTAACGATGGTAGCGGTTGATACGAACGGCCGTCCGGTACCAGTACCAACTGTTCAGCCAGAAACGGATTTCGAAAAGGAATTACACGAAAATGCCAAAAAAAGAGCAGAAGTACGTAAAGCAAGAAAAAAAGAAAATGAGGCGATGGTGAAAAATATTACAACACAGTTGCCTTGGTAAATCACTTGGGGGAGGAGAATATATGGCAGTCGTCTTTTTATATGAATCGTTCGATTGGTTACGAGAGGAGAAGAAAGTAGCGGAGCAAGCGATAATCCATGGAAAGTTATACGATTCAAAAAAGGGGTTCCCTGTTTTCGTAAATGGAGAAGGGGAAGTTTATGGCGAAATTTTCGATCTTAAAGAGCAAGAGATTGACAAGCTTTATATGGATTTATGTAAGAGGGGAAATTTTAAAAAAGTACAGAAAACCGTAAAAACAGATACAAATGTAATTGAATGTTTGACCTTCCAATTTGTTGAGGATACAAGCTCTTTTCTGCCTATCAATAGGGGGAATTGGAAAGAATATAATTACTTCGAATCAAAACCAGAGCGTACGTTCTATTTTGCTTACGGTTCATGTATGGATACAGAGCGAATGCAAAAGGCAGGCGTTGACCACCATTTCCAATCGATCGTCGGGGCTGGAAAACTTGAAAACTATACTCTACGTTTTTCTGTTCATGTCCACGATGGCGGGAGAGCTGACATTGTCGAGGAAGGTGGAAAGGTAGAAGGTATTTTATACGAGGTTCCTTTTGAGGCAGTCGAATACTTGTATGTAAGAGAAGGGGTATACACGAATTTATACCGTCCAACCTTTGTAAATGTCGAAGTAAATGGTGTGAACTATGAAAATTGTTTAACGTTCGTCGTTTGCAGCAAAAAGGAAGATTTAGGTCCGCCAGATCATTATAAAAACGAAATTTTAAGAGGTTCCAAAGGGAGAGTCACAGATACATATTATGAAAAAATAAAACAATACATGGAAAACCTCCAACAGCGTAACGTCACTAATTAAGTTTTCAACAGTTTCGTTTTTATCAAACAGCTCTCGTATACATTTATAAGTCAATGATGGACAAGTCTATTCGTGACTTTTAGAATGTGGTACAATTATCGACAGAGATGAAGGAAGTTGGAGGATTTTGTCATGAAAAAGGAGTTTGCAGTCATCGGTCTCGGGCGCTTCGGCGGAAGTATTTGTCGCGCGTTGAGTGAAGAGGGACTTGAAGTATTAGCAATTGACATTGATGAAGATAAAGTAAATCAATTTGCCAACATTGCTTCTCATGCAGTCGTAGGCGATACGACGGATGAAGCGGTGTTAAAAAGCTTGGGAATTCGTAATTTCGATCACGTCATAGTGGCTATCGGTGATAATATTCAGGCGAGTATTTTAACAACTTTAATGTTAAAAGAGCTTGGCGTTAAGCACATTACGGTCAAAGCGCAAAATGATTATCATGAGAAAGTATTAACGAAAATCGGTGCGGATTCGATTGTCCATCCAGAGCGAGATATGGGAAAACGAATCGCCCATAATATCATTTCCAATAACGTACTCGATTACTTAGAGTTGTCCGATGAACATAGTATTGTTGAAATTGTTGCTAATGATAACATTAGTGGTCACTCTATTATCGAATTAGATATACGTGCGAAATATGGTATTAATATCGTTGCGATTAAACGAGATAAAGAAATTATTGTTTCACCTCAAGCAAATGAAGTAATTCAAAAAGGAGACATCTTAATCGTCATCGGCGCAGATGTCGATATTAATCGCTTTGAGAAGAAAGAATGTTAAGATCTCATTTGTGATATAATGGAAATTGGTAGTCATAACGTAAATAAGGGTGGTCGGCTATCCCTCATTCCAGTGGAAAGGGGGTGATGCCTCTGACGGTATTTGAAAGTCTGATGCTTTGTATTGCGTTTGCAACGCTTGTCATTGCTATCTTGTCTTTCGACCATAAAAAATAGACCTCCCTTATGACAATAGGTGGGAGAGGTCTATTTTTGTAGGCTGATCCCCTGTTACGTTATGATTTACGTACCGCAAGTGTTGCCGCACTTGCGGTTTTTTGTTACCTCTACAGAAAGTTTAAGTTCAATAAAGTGTTAAAGTGTTCTCGTTTCAGTTTTTTGGGTGTCTAGCTCCAAGCGCCATCCTCGGGTCGCTTCGGCCCTGCTGTGGCGACGGAAGCCTCCTCGCAGGTCCTAAAGCGCCCTTCGCCTAAGGACTTGCGCTATGCGCTTTTCTTACCTTTATTTTAACATAAATCGCAACCTTTATTCACGTTTTAAACCTTTCATAATAAATTGGATTGTTTGCTCAATTTCCGTTTCGTCATCCCATTCGTCTGAAGGCGAAATGATGAATCGATGAACCATCAAGCCTATGACATTCGATACGAGATAACGAATAACTGTATTTGGTGGCAGATCGACAATCTCACCTTTTTCTTGAAAATGGTTAATAATAACCGTAAACTTCGGGTAAATAAGCTTTTGAAATTGTGTCACGAATACTTCACGTAGTTCTTGTTGGTAAAGAATTTCTTGCATGAAAATCCGTAAAGATGGAAAGTTTTGTTTTGCAAATTCGTACCGGTTTTGAATTAACGTTCGTAAAAACGTTTCAAAGGTTGCGTGTTTATCATTGAATACTTCATTGACAAAATTTTTAGCAAAGAATGGTGCAAGATAGTTGACAATGGTTGGCATGACGATTGACAGGAGTAAATCTTTTTTCGTTTTATAATGACGAAAGATCGTTCCTTCAGCCACTCCAGCTCTCTTTGCGATTTCACTCGTAGAGGTAGCGGCATACCCTTTCTCCGCAAACATCTCAATGGCTGCAACTACTACCTTCTTCTGTTTTTCACTCATTTTCTTTTCGTTAGACTCTTCATTTAAAATCGTTTCCATCATTTTGGATAAATCCATCATGGGTACATCCTTTCAGCTCATGATGTTCTATTATAGACGACGATAGCGTTTTAATACAATAATATTTAACAAGGTAAACAGTAGAGAAAAGCCGAGAAGCACGAATATTTCAGTCTGAATATCAATAAAACCATTTCCACGAATCATAATTTCTCTTAACGCTTCTGCCCCATACGTTAATGGCATGATGATGCTAATGGAGGCTAACCAATTGGCCATGGCATCGAGCGGAAACAGACCAGAGAAAAAGATTTGTGGAATAATGACGAGCGGAATGAATTGAATCATCTGCAGTTCATTATTGGCAAATGCTGAAAGTAATGTACCTAATGTCAACGCTGACATAGCTAATAATAAGGAAATTAGCAACACATACCAGAAGGAACCTTCGAGCATCATATCTAATACGCCTACAGCAAAAGCAGCAATCAACGTGACTTGAAGTGTTGTAAATAAGCCAAAGCCGAAAATATAACCAAATACGAGCTCATGTCGTCGGATTGGTGTAGCCATGAGACGTTCCAGTGTACCTGATGTCCGTTCCCGCAAAAATGAAACACCCGCAATTAAAAAGACGAAGAAGAAAATAAATACACCGATTAATACGGGACCAATATAATCAAAAAAGCTCATTTCGTCATTCCCATAAATATAATCTATAGTTAGCTCAATAGTTACAACCGCTGTCTTAGAAAGTGAGCTAAACGCTTTGTTAATTATCGACAACACTGCCTTTGAATCATTTGGATTTGTACCTTCAACCGTAATACTAGACGTATTGCCAGAAAAAGAGATGAAAGCGTCCAAATCATGTTGTTGAATGGCTGTTTTCGCATCCTCTTCTGTTAACGATTGGACCTGTATATCAAACGCTTCTAATTGTTCCACAAATGGATCGGGGCCCTCAAATACGCCGACAGTATATATTTTTTCCCCGCTCGTAAAGATAAGATGCATGAGGGTCAAGATGAACAGTGGAGCGAGGAGCATTAAAGCTAATGTTCGTTTATCTCGGTAAAATTGACGAATAATTCGTTTTGTAATAGCGAAGATTCTCATTGGCTAACACCTCCGTACGTTAAAAAGGCTTCTTCAATCGATGTAACAGAAACGCGATCCTTTAACTCACTTGGCGTGCCAATCGCAATTAAATGCCCGTCACGTATCATGCCAAGTTTTGTGCATTTTTCCGCTTCATCCATCACATGTGTTGTAACGACAATTGTTGTTCCGTTCAAACGCATTCTTTCAAGCTCTTCCCAAATAGATTTTCGTAAAATCGGGTCAATGCCAACCGTCGGCTCATCTAAAATGAGTACGTCCGGGTCATGAAGGAGGGAGATGGCTAAAGAAAGCCGGCGTTTCATACCTCCTGAATATTGATGAATTTTTTTCTTCCTATCATCTAAAAGATTAACAATGGAGAGGACATATTCAATTCGTTCCTTTTTGTATTGACCTTTCAAACCGTATAAAGATGCGAAAAAATCTACATTTTCATATGCAGTTAAATCAGTGTAAAGTGCATCACTTTGAGCCATAAAGCCAATTTTCATCGTAAGATCTAAATTTGGTACTTTCGTATTTAAAACATGAATTGTACCAGTCGTGGGTGTCTCCATGCCGATAAGGCATTTAACAAGCGTTGTCTTTCCAGAACCAGAAGGTCCTAATAAGCCGAAAATTTCGCCTTTATCAACATGAAAAGAAATTTTCTTTAATACTTCTTTTTTACCGAAAGATTTTGATAGATCTGTAACATCAATGATTTCGTTATGCATTCAATCACCCCATAAAATATAAAGTGAGTAATCACTCACTTTAAGTATACGGGTACGATTTTGTTGTGTAAAGAGGGAAGGTTTTCATTTATGCTATTTGACCAACTATTTCCGGTTTGATACCTTTAGTGTAAGTTGAAAATAGGAGATAAAAAAGTGAGAACGTATTGGATACAGTTTATTGTTTTTTCGGTATTATGGTTAGGTTATTTTTATTACGAAAAAGAAAGTGTAATCGAGCAACCTTCGCTTCTTCTTTTTTGCGCATTGGTTTTCATGCTTTATTTTTTCCTATCAATTGAAAAATTGCGCTTCGTCTCATATGTATCAATGGTCATCCTTTTTATGTTAGTTGAATGGGTTATTTCAAATAACAATATCTACACGGAACTACTTTTATTGTTTCTACATTTAAAAGCTATCACTCAATTAAAAGGTAAATCTTATTTTATTTTCATTAGCTTGTCTATCCTTGTTACGACCTTTTTGTTTCTGAAAAATCCGTTTTGGACGATTGAATGGATATTAGGGATTTTCATTTTTTATTTTGGAACCTTTCTTGCGAATTACTATTTCACGCTCAATGAAGAGAAAAGTAGACTTTATGAAGAATTATTAAGTGAGTACCGACAATTAAAACGGTTGAATTTAGAACAAGAACAACTGACTCGAATGGAAGAACGAACGAGAATTGCCCGAGATATTCATGATTCTGTCGGACATAAAATGACAGCCCTATTAATGCAAATCGAAATGATTAAAATGAAAAATACGGAAGTGAAAGAATTAGGCTTGTTAAAAAGTTTGGCTGATGAAAGCTTACATGAAACAAGAAAAGCCGTCAAAAGTTTAAAGAAAGAAGAAATAGGTGGAATAGCTTCTGTAATCCAACTCATTCGAAGGTTGGAAGTAGAAAGTCAACTCTTCGTGCATTTTACGACGAAAAAAGGAGTGCTAACATTCCCGCTTTCCAACGAAGAAAGTATTGCTTTTTATCGAGTTATTCAAGAAGCGTTAACGAATGCGATGAGGCATAGCAGTTCAAAAGAAGTGTTTGTAACGTTATCGATAGATGCGGTAGGAAATCTTTCGTTTACAGTAAAAAATCATATCAGTGACCCAAAGCCATTTTCAGAGGGGTTTGGCCTTGCCTCTATTCGTGAACGGATACAAGAAGTAAACGGAGTGATATCCTTTTATCAAGCTGGAGAGCAATTTATCGTGACTGGATCGATCCCGAAAAGAGAAAGGAAATGATTCAATGATTCGTATTTTAATAGCAGAAGATCAAGCAATTGTGCGACAAGGTTTAAAAATGATGATTGAACAACAAAGTAATTATAAGGTGGTAGCAGAAGCAACTAACGGAAAAGAGGCAATAGAGAAGATTGAAACTCATTTCATAGATTGTGTATTAATGGATATTCGGATGCCTGATGTCGATGGAATACAAGCGACAAAAGTCATAAAAAAACGTTGGCCACATGTGAAAATATTAATTTTAACAACATTCAATGACGATGACTACGCGATAGATGCCCTCAAAGCGGGAGCGAACGGATTTATGTTGAAAACTGCTGATGCTGATAAAGTAATGGAAGCAATCGATAGTTGTATGAGTGGGGGATTGAAACTCCATGAAGAAGTCGCAGCAAAAGTTGTACCAAAGCTATTAAATTATAATCATAGGACGAGCCAAGCAGACATTCCGTTATCTCCAAGAGAAATAGAAATTACAAGGTGTGTCGGAGAAGGAAAGACAAACAAGGAAATTGCGACAGAACTCCATTTATCAGTCGGTACGGTGAAAAATCAAGTGTCACAAATATTACAGAAATTAAATCTTCGTGATCGTACTCAACTGGCTATATACGCCATCCGAAACCATTTTGTGTAACCATGCATTTTATCAATATTGAAGTTTTGTTTAATTTGTATGAAATGCCTCCTTTTATCGATAAGGGAGGTCGTTTTTTTGTTGTTAAAGAAAATTTTATGTTCAATAAAGTGTAAACGTATTCTCTTTACAGTTTTTTGGTGTCTAGCTCCAAGCGCCATTTGCTCGGGTCGCTTTGCGCTTTTCTTAAATTTGCGGGTGTAATCATATCATTGAGTGACGGAAGTCATTGATTTAGACCATGTTTTATGACTTCCGTGACTGCAAGGATATGAAATATTCATTTAAACTAATAGTAAGAACAAAAGGGGTGGTCACATGTTAGAGGTGTTAGAGTTATTTAAATCGTATAAGCAAGTTCAAGCTGTACGCAATGTGCATATGTACATTCAAAAAGGAGAGATTGTTGGATTATTAGGACCGAATGGAGCGGGAAAATCGACTACGATCTCCATGATTTCTTCTTTAATAAAACCTTCCAGTGGAGATGTTCGGTTGCATAATGAGAGTGTGTTGAAAAATCCAAAAAAACTTAGAAATATTCTTGGAGTAGTTCCTCAAGAAATTGCACTATATGAAGATTTAACGGCTGAGGAAAATTTACGCTTTTTCGGAAAAATCCATGGATTAACAAAGGAAAACTTGAAAGAAAAAGTGGAAGAAGTGTTTCAAATTATTGGACTTAAGGATAAACGAAAAGTAAAGGTAAGAACGTTTTCCGGCGGAATGAAACGCAGATTAAATATCGGGGTAGCTTTGCTACACAATCCCCAGATCTTAATCATGGATGAACCGACCGTCGGAATTGATCCACAATCACGTCACTTTATTTTAGAAACCGTCAAGCGACTTAATCAGGAGAAAAGGATGACCGTTCTATATACGAGCCACTACATGGAAGAGGTTGAATATTTATGTAGTCGAATTTACATCATGGATAAAGGACAAATTATTGCATCAGGAACAAAAGATGAAATCAAAAACATCTTATCGAACGAAAAGACGGTTGAAATTAAACTTCAAGAAGAAAACCAATTATTTGTAGAGGCACTGATGAATCATCCTTCAATCTCTCGAGTGAACAGGAATGGAAAAACCATCTCCATATTAATTCCAAAAGAATTAAATGCATTTATGATAATTGTTCAATTGAGTGAGAACACGAATGCGACCATACAAGCTGTGGATGAAAAGATACCATCACTAGAAGATGTCTTCTTACATTTAACTGGACGTGATTTGCGAAATTAGAAAGGGGGGGTTGAATTGATCTTGTCGTTTATCAAAAAAGAACTTCTATTAACCCTTCGCAATGGTCAAGAGTTGCTCATTTTATTGGCAATGCCATTAATACTAATCACCATTTTAGGAGTCGCACTCGCGAATGTATTAGAGGATGGGAATGTGCCATTAACAACGAAACTTGCCATAATTCAAAATGAAGATGAAGAAGCTGAAAAAAGTAGATTTATTAACACATATATGCCAGATGTAGGACGGGAATATGTGAGGTCTCCATCCGAAATTTTAATTCAAGATGTACTTCAAAGCGAATCAATACGTCCATTCATTGAACTTCAGTTAAATCCAAAGGGGAAGCTAGACGATTTGAAGCATTCTCATGAGTTTGACGCTGTCCTTATCATACCGGAAAATTTCACGTTCGATATGCTCAAAAAAATGTACGGAGTTGAAGAGACTGATAGTCCAACTCTCGAATTTTATATCAGGGAAGGAAAAGAGTGGAGAGGGAACTTAGTTGAAGATATTTTATCTGCGTTTCAACTTCAACTTACAAAAGCTGTGTCACTTAATCACGCTGGCATAAATCTTACTTCCGATCAAACCTTTATCGAAGGAGAAGTACAAACGGTCAATAAAAAAGAAAAAATTAATGCGATTGGTTATTATACCGTTGCGATGAGTGTCATGTTCGTATTGTATGTTGCCGGTAATAGTGGATCGCTAGCATTTGTCGAAAAAAAGTCTCATGTATACGATCGAATATTACTTTCGAATGTGTCACAAAAAACTTATTTTATTAGTAAAACAGTTGGGACGATGATCATTGTTTTAACTCAATTATTTATTCTATATGGTGTCTGTGCCCTTGCTTATGATGTTCATTGGCCGAATATGTCCCTGTTTTTACTCGTTACACTTTGTTTAAGTTTTACCGTTGGAAGTCTCGGAACTTTGATCGCGGCAATTAATTATCGACTCGATTCACAGAGTGCTTCAAATATTTTTTCGAGCGTCATTGTTACAGCTTTCGCGTTTTTAGGGGGAAGCTTTTATCCAGTCGGTAATTTTCCAAATGTCATACAAATCCTCGGGAAAATAACACCGAATGGAGCAGCTATGAGCGCATATTTAAAGTTGTTACAAGGATATACCTTTTCAGCCATCTATATTGAATTAGTGCTTTTAATTTCAGTTGGCTGTACCATCCTCTTCATTGCAAATCAATTGTTTGGAAAAAAGGGGGGAGTGGTATGAAGACAATTTTACATGTAAAATTTCTATTATTTATCCGAAAGCCTTGGCTGTTTATTTTTATGACTTCTTTAAGCCTAATTCTGGCCTTTTTTATAGGAAAGGGAACGAATCCTGAATTACGAATCCCTGTATATTCAGAGCTTCCGGAAAATGAAACAAATGAATTAATAAGTCATATGAACGAAGCGAACGGAATGACTTTTCTTATATTTCCGAAAGAAGAAGTGGAAAGAATGGTAAGAGAAGGGGAAGTTGAAGCTGGTGTTGTGTTAAAGAAAGAAGATTTTGTGCTTCTTATAACGGCTGAAACAGAAAACGTCCGTTTTATCCAACAAATGGTTTCAAGTATGGTAACCGATCTTTTCAATCAGCAACATTTGCTTGAGCAAACGAATGATAAAGAATTAGTTAAACAAGTCTTATCTGACAGTGAGAAAAATCCGTTATTTCACATTTCAACGAAAAGCTTTACAAGTGAAGGGACAATTATTATCGATACGAAGCTCCAAAGTTTAATAGGATTTACGCTATTTTTTGTTATTTTTACGGTTGCGTATAATGTCGTATCCATTTTAGAAGAAAAAGAATTAAGCGTTTGGGACCGAATTATTGTTTCTTCCATAACAAAGTGGCAAGTATATATGGGAAATTTAACCTATAGTTTCCTAATAGGGTACGTTCAAGTCTTATTAATCTTTTCTATTTTTCGATTCGGTGTGGGTATTGAGTTTAATGATGCATTTTGGAAAGTTTGCGTACTAGTGATCCCGTATCTTTTAACCATTGTTTCTATGTCTGTCATGATCACTGGATTTGCGAAAAACACTCGTCAGTATCAAGCGGTTATCCCACTGATATCTGTAAGTATGGCAATGATTGGCGGAGCTTATTGGCCGATTGAAATTGTTTCATCCGAATGGATGATTGCTTTATCAAAATTTGTTCCCATCACGTATGCAATGGAAGTTTTAAAAGGAGCCACACTGTACCATCAAACATTCGTAGATATGTTGTATCCTATCTCTATGTTGCTGTTCATGTCCATTGTCATGATGGGGATTGGTATTCATGCAATGGAGAATAAGGCCCGATAAACGTCATTGAAGGAACTAAAAAATTGCGCACCCTAAACTGGGTGTTTTTTTGTTACAGAAAGTTTAAGTTCAATAAAGTGTTAAAGTATTCTCTTTACCGTTTTTTTGGGTGTCTAGCTCCAAGCGCCATCAGCTCGGGTCGCTTCAGCCCTGCTGTGGCGACGGAAGCCTCCTCGCAGCTCCTCCAGCGCACTTCTCCTAAGGACTTTCGCTTTGCGCTTTTCTTAATTCATGAAAATGAGAATAGGGGACAGCGTACGTTGTTATTAAATTAATAATTTAATAAATTATAGGTTGAAAATTAATAAAACAAAAAATATAATATGGAAAACATTAAAAAATAAGGTGATGTAAATGGATAAAGTGGATTACCAAATTATAAAAGCTTTGATGGAAAATGGGAGAATGACATGGGCAGAGTTAGCTTCAAACATTGATCTATCTTCTCCGGCGGTAAAAGAAAGAGTACTCAAATTGAGTGAAGCTGGTGTAATAAAAGAATTCGGAGTGATTGTCGATCACGAAAAAGTAGGAACAGAATGCACGGCATTTGTTTTGGTAACGTTAGAAAAGCCAACATATCGCCATTCCTTTCTCCAACTTGTGAACAACTTAGAGGAAGTGCAAGAATGTCATCACATTGCTGGGGAAGACGATTATTTATTAAAAATAAGATGCCGTAATACGAAAGAATTAGACCGAGTTATTAGTTTTGAGATTAAAGGTCTGGAGGGGATTGTGAAAACGAAAACAACGATTGTCATGAATACAGAAAAGGAAACAGTAAAAATTCCTATTCAACATGACTATTTTGGCAAAAAAGATTAGGAGTAGCTATATGATTGAGGTATTGATAAAGGGATTCATTATTGGAATTAGTATTGCCGCACCTGTAGGGCCAGTTGGTATCTTATGCATGAATCGATCAATTACGTTTGGGAAGAGGGTAGGGTTCGTTTCAGGATTAGGGGCGGCGACAGCTGATGCGTTGTACGGTTTTATGGCGGCGTTCGGTCTTGTTATCGTAACCGGTTTATTTGTTTCAAATCAGTTATGGCTACAGCTACTCGGTGGAATCTTTTTAAGTTATTTAGGAATGAAAACGTTTTTTGCAAAGGAAAATCAAAAAGAGGCGAACACGAAAAAAGAACAAGCTTTGTTTCGAACTTTCATCTCAACCTTCTTTCTTACCGTTGCAAATCCTATGACGATTTTTTCTTTTCTAGCCATCCTTTCTAGCTTTGGTTTGGCAAATGAATCGAATTTAGGTTTGTTGTTTGTTTTCGGTGTGTTCCTAGGTTCAGCCTTTTGGTGGTGGCTTTTAAGTCAGTTAACAAGTCGATTAATAAAGCGAACCTCACTTTTTATTCCACTTGTTAATAAAGTGTCAGGGTTATTGTTAATCGGATTTAGTCTTTGGAGTTTTTACGAGATTTGGTCAAGTTTAAGCTGAAGCATAATCAATATCAAAAAAGAGGACATAATCACCTAGGGGATTATGTCCTCTAATTCTGTTTGATGAAAAGATTTTTTCAATTCATTAAATTTCCATAATGATTGGTAAAATCATTGGACGTCTTTTTGTCTTCTCGTATAAAAACGGAGCTAGTGTATCGGTAATTTCGTTTTTAATTTCTGACCATTGAGAAGTGCGACGTTCCATCACTTTGTTTAAATGTTTAGCAATTAAATCTTGGGCGTCGTTAATTAAGTCACCGGATTCACGCATGTATACGAAACCGCGAGAAATAATATCAGGGCCGGCTTCAATTTTAAACTCCTTCATATTGATGCTGACAACGACAATAACAAGTCCTTCTTCTGAAAGGATGCGGCGGTCGCGCAGTACAATATTTCCGATGTCGCCGATCCCGCTTCCGTCAATGTAAACAGAACCTGAAGGAATCTTCCCGGCAACTGAGGCTTCTCGTTCGCTCATGGCTAACACTTCTCCGTTGTCCATGATAAAGCAGTTATCTTCTTCCACTCCACAATCAACTGCGAGCTTGGCATGCATTTTTTGCATGCGATATTCCCCGTGAATCGGCATGAAATATTTCGGCTTCATTAAGCGAAGCATAAGTTTTTGCTCTTCTTGTCCACCATGACCAGACGTATGAATATCGCTAAGTGATCCATGAATAACCTCAGCACCAGCACGATACAATTGGTTAATGGTGCGAGATACACTAAGCGTATTTCCTGGAATCGGGGAGGAAGAGAAGACGACTGTATCGCCAGGAATAATTTGAATTTGACGGTGCGTCCCATTTGCAATTCTTGATAAGGCTGCCATCGGTTCACCTTGGCTTCCTGTACAAAGAATTGTCACACGGTGAGCAGGTAAACGATTAATTTCGTTTGCATCAACAAATGTATCTTTCGGACAACGGATATATCCGAGGTCATGTCCTATTTCAATCGCTGCTTCCATACTGCGACCAAAAACCGCAATTTTACGGTTGTTTTGAACGGCCGCTTCAGTCACTTGTTGCAAGCGGTGAATGTTGGAGGCGAAGGTAGCGAAAATAATACGACCATTTACTTTACGGAAGATATCTTGAATACTTTCACCAACGCGACGCTCCGACATTGTGAAATCTGGAATCTCACTGTTCGTACTATCTGATAGAAGGCAAAGGACACCTTCTTTTCCGATTTCAGCCATTTTTGTTAAGTTTGCTGGTTCTCCAACTGGTGTGAAGTCGAATTTGAAGTCTCCTGTATGAACGATGTTCCCTGCAGGAGTTTTCACAACAACTCCATACGAATCCGGAATACTATGTGTAGTACGGAAAAACGTAACGGCTGTTTTACGGAATTTAATGACGTCATCTTCTTTAATAATGTTTAATTTTGCTTGTCTTAAAAGGCCGTGCTCTTCTAATTTATTTTTAATTAATCCAATGGCTAACTTACCACCGTAAATAGGAATGTTCACTTCACGTAAAAGGTAAGGAATCCCACCGATATGGTCTTCATGACCGTGCGTCACGAACAAACCTTTAATTTTTTCCTGATTTTTTACTAAATAAGAGTAATCAGGAATAACATAATCAATGCCGAGCAATTCATCCTCAGGGAACTTAATTCCTGCATCGATTAAAATGATTTCATCTTGAAATTGAACGGCATAGGTGTTTTTTCCGATCTCACCTAATCCGCCAAGGGCAAATGCTGCTACTTGATCGTTTTTTACAAATTTCATAACGCTATCAGATCTCCAATACTTTAAAGTTTTCGCTTTGTTTCTCATATTCAAGGAAAACATCGTTTACTTGCTGAATAAATTCGATGTTATATCCGTGATCTTTTAATTTTGCACGAACTTCTCCTTCAGTTTGTGCCTCAACAAACACCGATTTCGTTCTTTCACGCACTGGTGGTTCTTGAGCTAATTCTTGAAAAAATACTTTAAACATCATGTTTCCAAATCTCTCCTTAACTTCCGTATGTTTCACTAGCTTTTTCTATTATATGCGAAAACACGCATAAAGAAAAGCGAATCACGGGACATTCCCCTTGTAATCCCCGTATGAGAGTTCATTTTAAGACTATTTTTAAAAGGTAGCTATAACCGTTTTTTTGCTTTGATAACCTTTTTATGTCGCTTTTTTATATAACAATCCAATTTTTCATATTATGCTCCAGATACTTGCTTTCCACTACACACCGTATGAGTTATCTGTTTTCCGCTTCACTACATAGTGTAAATATAGTACCTCAAATAATGTATTTTATACATACTATAACTAAAACATTTAGACAAATGATTTTAAAAAGGCTTTTTTCTAAAAGATTGTTGCTTTTAGTGTATAGTGTTGAGTCCGTTTTTCCCCTTTGGAATGGAGCGGAGGGCACTTGACTCTTGCTGGATGCAAGTGTCCGTAGCTCAATGTCCAGCATTCGTTTAAAAAATGATGGGAAAAAGAAACAATCTATACGAAGAACAGCCTTAAAAAAAGAACTGAGCAAGGAGCTCAGTTCTCTACGCAATTAATTTTCTTCGCAAAACATGCTTCCATTCTTTACGTAACCGATTTTTCAACCTTCTCAACATGTCCATCACCTCGCTCTTCATTTTGTATTGTTGATGACAAATTTTTTCGCTCTCTTTACTTCTATTATATGTGTTTTTGTCCCTTAATTTACATAGGTGAGAATGGAAATGTTACCCATTAATTGAATTGTAAAAATGTTGTAAAATCACACATTTTTATTGTGTAAATAAGTGAATTCCTTTAAGATGGGTAATGTTTAAGAAAATGATTATCGTCCATAAAAATGGAATTAAAGAGGGGTTACAAATGATTAAAAAGCTACTTTTTTTCGATATTGATGGTACATTATTGAACCATGAAAAAGAACTTCCGGCATCTACAAAGGAAACAATCCAAAAGTTACATGAAGCGGGTCATCACGTGTTCATAGCGACGGGAAGAGCTCCGTTTATGTTTAAGCAATTACGTGAGGAACTAGGAATTCGCTCATTTGTAAGCTTTAATGGACAATATGTTGTATTTGAAGATGAAGTGATATATGAAAATCCGTTAAAAATTGAAACGTTAAAGCAATTGCTAGAGCATTCAAGTAAATCGAACCATCCACTAGTATTCATGAGTGAAGAAGATATGAAATCCACTGTAGAGGACCATCCTTTTATTCATGAAAGCTTTGGCTCTCTAAAGTTTGACCATCCTGATTTCCATCCTCATTACTTCAACGACAAAAACATTTATCAAACACTTTTATTTTGCGAAGATGGGGAAGAGGTCATGTATCAAGATTATGATGACCTTCATTTCATTCGCTGGCATCGACTGTCAACTGACATCCTGCCGTTAGGTGGATCGAAAGCGGAAGGAATTAAAAAAATTATGGAACGATTAGGGTATGACCGCGAAGATGTGTATGCGTTTGGTGATGGACTAAACGATATGGAAATGATTGAATTTGCAGGAACGGGTGTTGCGATGGGCAATGCAGTAGAAAGTTTAAAAGAAAAAGCTGACTTCGTAACAAAATCAGTTGAAGAAGACGGAATTCAATATGCGGTTGAACAGTTGAATCTGTTAAATGTATCCGCTCGATAATGAAAAAGCCTCTGCGTTTGGTAATGGAAACGTAGAGGCTTCTTATATTGTTACAGAAAGTTTACGTTCAATAAAGTGTTAAAGGATTCTCTTTGCCGTTTTTTTTGGTGTCTAGCGCAAAGCGCCATCAGCTCGGGTCGCTTCGGCCCTGCTGTGGCGACGGAAGCCTCCTCGCAGGTCCTCCTGCGCCCTTCGCCTAAGGACTTGCGCTTTTTCTGTGAAAATAAAAATTACCTGTGAGCTGAATGAGCGATCATGATAGATAGATGGTAGAAAGAAAAAACCCCGGGGAGAATAAATTTTCATGTCCGGGGTGTGAGTGTAAAATCATGTATGTTTCTTATAGGTTTATCTTTCTAACGGAATAGCGTTTTCTGGTTCTTTAAATGGGTTTTCAGAATCAATATGATCGTAAAACATAACACCATTTAAGTGGTCAATTTCATGTTGGAAAACGATTGAAAGTAGACCTCTTAGGCGAACATCTACTTCTTCTCCATTAATATCCACTGCTTTTACTCGAATGCGAGCATAGCGCGGAACGTAGCCAGGTACAGCGCGATCAACAGATAAACATCCTTCTCCACTAGAAAGATATGTTTTCTCAACAGAATGGCTCACAATTTTCGGATTGAACAGCGCGTAGGAATGAACATTTCCTTTTTCATCCTCAACATGAATGGCGATCATCCGCTTCGATACATTAATCTGTGGTGCGGCAAGACCGATGCCAGGTCTAAGTCCATATTTCTCTGCAATTTGGGGGTTTTGACTGTTTTGAACGTACTCAAGCATTTGCTTCAACGTTTCTTTATCTTCTTCAGACGCTGGTAGCGGTACTTCTTTTGCCACTTCGCGAAGGGTAGGATGCCCTTCACGGATTATATTTGTCATCGTAATCATTTTTTTCACTCCCTATTTCATTCATATGGAAATTATAAAAGAAGAGGGATGATTCGTAAACGGCCGTTGAATTTTTATTCATTTTAAGGAGATGCCCGTTCGCCTCACACTTGGAGACGAAGTGAGAAAGGTGCCACTCGAATAGCAGGTGTCTAAAACGCAATCGTATAGATTCTTTTTTATTGTTACAGAAAGTTTAAGTTCAATAAAGTGTTAAAGGATTCTCTTTACCGTTTTTTTGGTGTCTAGCGCAAAGCACCATTAGCTCGGGTCGCTTCGTCCCTGCTGAGGCGACGGAAGCCTCCTCGCAGGTTCTCCAGCGCCCTTCGCCTAAGGACTTGCGCTTTTTCTGTGAAAATAAAAATTACCTATGAGCTGAATGATCGATCATGATAGGTAGATGGTAGAAAGAAAAAACCCCGGGGAGAATAAATTTTCATGTCCGGGGTGTGAGTGTAAAATCATGTATGTTTCTTATGGCATCAGCTGTTGCAATTGGTGGATAAATTAAAAAGCTCGCCAGTAGCGAGCTTAATACTCATAAATAGTGATTGAACTAGCAATTGCCAACAAAGGCAGTTCCAACAATAATGAGTAAAATAAACAACACAACAATCAATACGAATGTACGATTGTAACCATAAGCAGGGTAACTTGGGTAACCATATCCACAACAGTGCATAACGTAACCTCCTCATTTTTTAAAATCGGCAGCTGTCATTAGGCGCAATGACTACTATAAAGTATGTAAGTTTAGAAAATATGCATAGACATTCGCCCAAATAAAATCATTCTTTTTTACTTTTTTTCATAAAATACGATAAAGACAAGCTAATGGAAGTTCATTGTCATCGTTTTCATAAATCGGTATAGTTGAAAAGAGGAGGGAGAAATAAATGAAAAAGCTTTACATAGTGATTTGGATGATTATTGGGTGGGTGCTAACAGGGTGCTCTTTTGAAAAGCCTGAAGAAAACATTTATACCATATTAGAGGACACAGTACAGCTTGAAAATCAGTTTAAAGAACAGCAAGGTCCCATAACCGAGTTGGAAAAAGAAGAAGGGAATATTTACAACGAAGTCATTAAGCTCAATTTAAATGAGTATGAGCAGATTGTTGAATTAAGTGAAAAAGCGTTTGTAAATATTGAAGAGCGACGAGAGCGACTAGAAGAAGAATATAATAGTATAAAACAATCTCAGGAGTCATTCGGCCTCATGGAAGAAGAAGTCGATAAGCTTGAAAACGAAGAGATAAAGAAAAAGGCGAATGAATTAATGAATACGATGAATGATCGCTACGAAACATATTATTCACTTTATGAAGAATACAACAAGCTCCTTGATTTAGATTATGCATTGTATGAAATGTTTCAAGACAAAGAGTTATCTTTAGATGATTTAGAACAACAAATTGTACAAATAAATGAGAGTCAAAAAAAAATCAAGGATTACAATCAACAATTTAATGATTTGACAATGTCATACAATGAATTGAAAAATGAATTTTATCAACTAGCCGATATCGATATGTATTAATGGTTGTAGTGGGTATCCCAAAAATAGCTTGGGACACCCATTCTTTCTTACCTTTAGTCAAAAGCTTTAATTAATTTTTTTAAGATGAAAATGAATGTGGGAGGATCTCCACTATCTAAAAAGACCTTTTCTCAATGTCAAAGTATAGTGGTAGTAACCATTTATGAACAGGTTGATGCTGTTTCGTAATCATAGGTTATGTTGTGTGTAATAAGGTGGAATGCGACTTTCAAAAACTTATTCACACAAGTAATGGACGCAACTTTATGGGGTTTTCCTTAAGGTTGCGTTTTTTAATTTGTCGTAATAATGCACAATGTGATTATTCGTTTTGTTCCTAAAAATCACCTTAGTCGATTCTTCTTTCACTCCACCATGGAGGAGGTCGTCTTCCTTATCATCTGAAAACGATGTCCTTATATTTATTTACTTTAAAGGTAGTTTTTCTCTAAACAACACATATTTCATACGGTTATCATGTGATCAGCTTCTTATTATCAAGTCTATTTCGATATTAATAAAAGGGGATGTGTTCACCAATTTGTACTTTCTGAAATTAGCATTTAGAGAAAAGGTTCTCGATTTTAACCACTTGTTTAAAATTTTTAAGAACTGTATTAGTGAAATGAAACAGGAAGTTAAGTTGTATTAATACAGAGTGGAAATTTCAGACTATACATACAATATGGATGATGGATGAAAATCCTATTAAAATAGTGTTGCAAAGTCGTTGACGGGAAGAGATAAAATGTGTAAACTATGAATTGAGTTTGGATGTGTATTAGTTGTTTTAGGGTATCAACTAATACAGAATGATGAAACTCATTCACCATCAGCTTTGATGGTTTAGATTTTTTAAATAGGGTAAGGGTTTTATATAAGCAACAAACTAATGTGTCATCCTGATAGGTTTAGGGTAACCTAATGCTGTAAACGAAGGTATGATAATACTCTTGAATGAAAAATGAAAGGAAGAGGTGACATTAATGGCTGCGAAAACGAAAAAAGCTGTAGTAGACAGCAAGAAGCAATTTGAAGCCATTTCAAAGCAATTCCAAACATTCCAAATTTTAAATGAAAAAGGCGAAGTCGTTAACGAAGATTTAATGCCTGAATTAAGCGATGAGCAATTAAAAGAATTAATGAGAAGAATGGTTTACACTCGTGTGTTAGATCAACGTTCAATCTCATTAAACCGTCAAGGACGTTTAGGCTTCTACGCTCCAACTGCTGGTCAAGAAGCTTCTCAAATCGCTTCTCATTTCGCATTAGAAAAAGAAGACTTTATTTTACCGGGGTACCGTGATGTTCCTCAATTAATTTGGCACGGATTACCATTATACCAAGCGTTCTTATTCTCACGTGGTCACTTCCACGGAAACCAAATGCCTGAAGATGTAAACGCACTTTCTCCACAAATCATTATCGGTGCTCAGTACATCCAAACAGCTGGTGTTGCTTTAGGTATTAAAAAGCGCGGTAAACAAGCAGTAGCTGTTACATATACAGGAGACGGTGGTACGTCACAAGGTGACTTCTATGAAGGTATCAACTTTGCGGGTGCGTACAAAGCTCCAGCAATCTTCATCGTACAAAACAACCGCTTTGCGATTTCAACCCCAGTTGAAGTACAAACAGCTGCTCAAACATTAGCTCAAAAAGCTGTTTCTGCTGGTATCGTTGGTATCCAAGTAGACGGAATGGACCCACTTGCGGTTTATGCTGCAGTTCGCGAAGCTCGTGAGCGTGCTATTAAAGGTGAAGGTCCTACATTAATCGAAACACTTTGCTATCGTTACGGACCTCATACAATGGCTGGTGACGATCCAACTCGTTATCGTTCAAAAGATCTTGACAATGAGTGGGAAGCAAAAGATCCTCTTGTTCGTTTCCGCAACTTCTTAGAAGCGAAAGGCTTATGGAGCGAAGAAGAAGAAAACAAAGTGATCGAGCAAGCTAAAGAAGAAATTAAAGAAGCAATCAAAAAGGCAGACGAAACGCCAAAACAAAAAGTAACAGACTTAATGAACATTATGTTTGAGGAAGGAAGCTGGCCTCAAAACTTAACAGAACAATACGAAATTTACAAAGAGAAGGAGTCGAAGTAAGCCATGGCGCAAATGACAATGATTCAAGCAATCACTGATGCGTTACGTGTTGAGTTAAAAAATGACGAAAACGTATTAGTGTTCGGTGAGGACGTTGGTGTTAACGGCGGTGTATTCCGTGCAACGGAAGGTTTACAAAAAGAATTTGGTGAAGACCGCGTATTCGATACACCACTAGCTGAGTCCGGAATTGGTGGACTTGCCCTTGGTCTTGGTTTACAAGGCTTCCGTCCAGTAGCGGAAATCCAATTCTTCGGATTCGTATATGAAGTAATCGATTCAATTTCTGGTCAAATGGCACGTATGCGTTATCGTTCTGGTGGTCGTTGGACTTCTCCAGTAACAATTCGCTCTCCATTCGGTGGTGGCGTTCATACACCAGAATTACACGCTGATAGCTTAGAAGGTTTAATGGCTCAACAACCTGGATTAAAAGTTGTTATCCCATCTACTCCTTACGACGCAAAAGGTTTATTAATCTCTGCGATTCGTGACAATGATCCAGTTATCTTCTTAGAGCACATGAAGCTTTATCGCTCATTCCGTGAAGAGGTACCTGAAGGAGAATACACGATTCCAATTGGTAAAGCAGACGTTAAGCGTGAAGGTACGGATTTAACAATTATCGCTTACGGTGCTATGGTACACGAGTCTTTAAAAGCTGCAGAAGAGCTTGAAAAAGAGGGCGTATCTGCTGAAGTAATCGACTTACGTACAGTAAGCCCATTAGATATCGACACAATCATTGCATCTGTTGAGAAAACAAACCGTGCAATTGTTGTTCAAGAAGCACAAAAGCAAGCTGGTATTGCTGCGAATGTTGTTGCGGAAATTAACGATCGTGCAATTCTAAGCTTAGAAGCTCCTGTATTACGTGTAGCTGCACCTGATACAGTTTACCCATTCTCTTCTGCTGAAAGCGTATGGCTTCCAAACTACAAAGACGTTTTAGAAACAGCGAAGAAAGTTCTAGAGTTTTAATAGATTATGAACCAATGAAAGAAATCAGGTTTTGCTGATTTCTTTCTTCCATAAAAGAGATTGTAATATTGCAAACGAAAAAATGTAGGAGGTTGAATCCTGTGTCTTTTGAATTTAAATTACCGGATATCGGTGAAGGTATTCATGAAGGTGAAATCGTAAAGTGGTTCGTGAAACCTGGCGATGAAATTAACGAAGATGATGTATTAGCTGAAGTACAAAACGATAAAGCTGTAGTAGAAATTCCTTCTCCTGTAAAAGGAAAAGTATTAGAATTAAAAGTGAGCGAAGGTGAAGTTGCAACTGTAGGTCAAACGATCGTAACATTTGACGCACCTGGCTACGAAAATCTTCAATTTAAAGGTGACGATCATGGCGATGCACCAAAAGAAGAAGAAAAGCAAGAAGAAGTAAAGGAAGAGCCAAAAGTAGAAGCGACTCAAGCAGAAGTAGATCCTGGTCGTCGCATTATTGCAATGCCTTCTGTTCGTAAATATGCACGTGAAAAAGGTGTAGATATTCGCCAAGTTGCTGGTTCTGGTAAAAACGGCCGTATTTTAAAATCTGACATTGATGCATTCGTAAATGGTGGACAAGTTGTTGAAGCAACAGCAGAAACAGTAGAAGCACCATCTCAAGAAGCAGCAAAAGAAGAAGTAAAAGAAACAAAACAAGCACCAGTTGTTCTTGAAGGTGACTTCCCAGAAACTCGTGAGAAAATGAGCGGTATCCGTAAAGCTATTGCAAAAGCAATGGTTAACTCGAAACATACAGCTCCTCACGTAACGTTAATGGACGAAGTAGACGTAACAGCTCTTGTTGCGCATCGTAAGAAATTCAAAGCTGTTGCAGCTGAGCAAGGAATTAAGCTTACATACTTACCGTATGTAGTAAAAGCTTTAACTTCTGCGTTAAAGAAATACCCTGTACTAAACACGTCAATTGACGATGCAACAGACGAAGTAGTTCAAAAGCATTACTACAACATCGGTATTGCTGCGGACACAGATAAAGGTTTACTTGTACCTGTAGTAAAACATGCTGATCGTAAATCGATCTTCCAAATTTCAGATGAGATTAACGATTTAGCTGTAAAAGCTCGTGAAGGTAAACTTGCACCAAGCGAAATGAAAGGCGCATCTTGCACAATTACAAACATCGGTTCTGCTGGTGGTCAATGGTTTACACCAGTAATCAACCATCCAGAAGTTGCGATCTTAGGTATCGGTCGTATCCAAGAAAAAGCAGTTGTTAAAGATGGTGAAATTGTTGCTGCACCAGTTCTTGCTTTATCATTAAGCTTCGACCATCGTATGATCGACGGTGCAACTGCTCAAAATGCGCTTAACCACATCAAGCGCTTGCTTAATGACCCACAATTATTATTAATGGAGGCGTAATCGATGGTAGTAGGAGATTTCCCAATTGAAACAGATACGATAGTCATTGGAGCAGGGCCTGGCGGATACGTTGCGGCGATCCGCGCGGCTCAATTAGGACAAAAGGTAACAATCGTAGAAAAAGGCAACCTCGGTGGCGTGTGCTTAAATGTAGGATGTATTCCTTCTAAAGCTCTAATCAATGCTGGGCATCGTTATGAAGAAGCAAAGCATTCTGAACACATGGGTATCAAAGCGGATAACGTATCGTTAGATTTCTCAAAAGTTCAAGAATGGAAAGAAAGCATCGTTAAAAAACTAACTGGCGGTGTTGAAGGACTATTAAAAGGAAACAAAGTAGACATCGTAAAAGGTGAGGCATACTTTGTTGACGCAAACACTATTCGTGTAATGGATGAAAACTCAGCTCAAACTTACAAATTTAAAAATGCAATCATTGCAACAGGTTCTCGTCCAATCGAAATTCCAACATTCAAATTCTCTGATCGCGTTATCGATTCAACAGGTGCTTTAAGCCTTCAAGAAGTACCGAAGAAAATGGTTGTAATCGGTGGTGGCGTAATCGGGATCGAGCTTGGAACAGCTTATGCGAACTTCGGTACAGAAGTTGTTATCGTCGAAGGTGCTGACGAAATCATTCCTGGTTTCGAAAAGCAAATGACAGCTTTAGTTAAACGTAACTTAAAGAAAAAAGGCGTTGAAATCTTCACGAAAGCGATGGCTAAAGGCGTTGAAGAAACGAAAGACGGCGTAAAAGTTACATTTGAAGCAAACGGCGAAGAGAAAACAGTTGAAGCGGACTACGTTCTTGTAACTGTAGGTCGTCGCCCTAACACGGATGAGCTTGGCCTTGAGCAAGTAGGCGTTGAAATGACAGACCGTGGCTTAATTAAAATCGACAATCAATGCCGTACAAGCGTTTCTAACATCTACGCAATTGGTGACGTGGTTGAAGGACCTGCGCTTGCTCATAAAGCTTCTTATGAAGCGAAAATCGCTGCAGAAGCTATTTCAAATCATCCAGCTGAAATTGATTACACTGCAATCCCAGCAGTTGTATTCTCTGAGCCAGAACTAGCTTCTGTTGGATACTCAGAACAACAAGCGAAAGAAGAAGGAATGGACGTAGTTGCGGCTAAATTCCCATTCGCAGCAAACGGTCGTGCATTATCTTTAAATGCTACAGACGGTTTCATGAAGCTTGTAACACGTAAAGAAGACGGACTTGTAATTGGTGCACAAATTGCAGGACCTAACGCTTCTGATATGATTGCTGAGCTTGGATTAGCGATTGAAGCTGGCATGACAGCTGAAGATATCGCTTTAACAATCCACGCTCACCCAACATTAGGAGAAATTTCAATGGAAGCTGCAGAAGTTGCCATCGGAACTCCTATCCACATCGTAAAATAAGTTAACAAAAAAGATGAAAGTAGACTGTATGTCTCTTTCATCTTTTTTTATTGTTACAGAAAGTTTACGTTCAATAAAGTGTTAAAGTATTCTCTCTACCGTTTTTTGGGTGTCTAGCGCAAAGCGCCATCAGCTCGGGTCGCTTCGGCCCTGTTGTGGCGACGGAAGCCTCCTCGCAGGTCCTCCAGCGCCCTTGGCCTAAGGACTTGCGCTTTGTGCTTTTCTTACGTTCCTTTTTTCTCGATGTGTATGAGATAAATTGATGGAAACTAAGGCTGCAGGCTGTATCGAAACGTCTATAATTTCGTTAAATGAATCCCATATTTCTTCATACGATATTGTAAACTTTGCCTTTTAATCTTCAACACATCGGCAGCTTTTGTTATATTCCCATTACATTCGTTTAACACATGCTCAATATATGCTTTTTCGACGTTCTCCATCTTCTTATGTAATGGAATGATTTCTTCTTTTATTGGAGGAGGTAGTTCAAATTCACGTTGACTTGGCGCTTTCCTTTGAAAACTTAATGGCAAATGTGATGCGGAAAGGGACGACTCATCGGTAATGAAATTCATCGCTCCTTCGATTACATGCTCTAACTCACGAACATTACCGGGCCAACTGTATGACTGAAACAATTGCGACACATTTCCCTCTACTGCCGAAACAGATAAAGAAAATAGACGATTAAATTTTTGAATAAAATGATCTGTCAATAAAGGAATATCTTCTTTCCTTTCACGTAAAGGTGGAATAAATAAGGAAACGACACTTAACCGATAGTAGAGGTCTTTACGCAATCGTTCTTGTTGTATCGCTTCAATTGGATCTTCATTAATGGTGGCAATAATTCTTACATCTATTGGCGTATCTTTCGTAGCCCCAATTCGCCGAATTGTTTTCTCTTGTATCGCACGTAACAACTTGGCTTGCAGATGGGGACTTAATGAATTAATTTCATCTAATAGGAGAGTTCCCCCTTCAGCTTGTTCAAACAGTCCAGGTCGATCGGTTGCACCGGTAAACGCTCCTTTTTTTGTACCGAATAAGATGCTTTCGATTAAGTTATCTGGCATTGCCGCACAGTTTTGGCTAATGAAGGGTTTATGGGCACGTACGCTTTGATAATGAATACTTTGAGCAAAAATCTCTTTACCAGTACCTGTTTCCCCCACAATTAATACTGACGAGGACGTTCGAGTTGCTCGTTTTGCTGTTTCTATCGTATCTTTTATGGCTTTGCTTTCTCCTATGATGGATTGAAAAGAGTAGTGCCTGTCCTTATTCGTTTGATGTGAATCAAACATTCGTTCAAGCTTTGTTACATCCGTAGCAATTTCAACTGCTCCGATGACAGACCCATTATCTTCAATGGGAACAGATTGATTCATCGTCGTTATTTTCTGTCCTCTATTGTTAAAATACGTCTGCTTAATATTATTTGTACGCCTTCTTTCAATTAAAGCTTTCATAAGCGTACTTTCTTGTCCGTCATTAAACATAAATACATCATAGAGCCGTTTATGAAGGACTTCGTGTACATCCATTTCCTCAATTTCCATCATCTTTTTATTGTAAATAACGGTTTTACCAGAAGCATCAATCACATGGAGACCTACATCTATTTCATCGACTACTTTTTGATAAAGCTTAACTAACTGCTCCTTGTTCATCTTAAAACTCCTTTCATAATCATCTTACATATGTATCGTTCAGAGTGCAAAACAATTTTGCGTATTAGTGCCAAAATTTTTGGCGAAAGTGCAAAATAAAATTGCGTTAAACGGTTGGAAAAGGTGGAAAACAAAGGTTGTGATGGTTGGCACGATTATTGCAAGAATATAAGTAGATAACTTAAGGAGGTTTTACGTCGTGACAGTACTACCGAAAACGAAGCAAATCATTGAACAAACTGAAAAGTATGGAGCTAAAAACTATCACCCGCTTCCAATTGTCATCTCGGAGGCAGAAGGTGTTTGGGTAAAAGACCCAGAAGGTAATAAATATATGGATATGTTAAGTGCTTACTCAGCTGTGAACCAAGGGCATCGCCATCCCAAAATTATTCAAGCACTGAAAGAACAAGCAGATAAAATTACATTAACTTCTCGTGCTTTTCATAATGACCAACTAGGCCCATGGTATGAAAAAGTTTCACAATTGACGAAAAAAGACATGGTTTTACCGATGAATACAGGGGCAGAAGCGGTAGAAACAGCGGTTAAAGCGGCGCGTCGCTGGGCTTATGATGTGAAAGGTGTAGAAAATGATCGTGCAGAAATCATTGCGTGTGAAGGAAACTTTCATGGTCGCACGATGACAGCAGTTTCCCTTTCATCAGAAGAAGAATATAAACGTGGCTTTGGTCCTATGCTACCAGGAATTAAATTAATTCCATACGGTGACATCGAGGCTTTAAAAGCAGCAATTACAGAAAACACCGCTGCATTTTTATTAGAACCTATTCAAGGGGAAGCAGGAATTAACATTCCGAAAGAAGGCTTCTTAAAAGAAGCTTACGATGTTTGTAAAGAAAAGAATGTCCTCTTTATCGCAGATGAAATCCAAGCAGGGCTGGGCCGTTCTGGAAAAATGTTCGCTTGTGATTGGGAAAATGTTGAACCAGATATGTATATCTTAGGGAAAGCGCTAGGTGGAGGAGTGTTCCCGATTTCATGTGTAGCCGCGAACGAAGATGTACTTGGCGTTTTTAATCCAGGCTCACACGGATCAACGTTCGGAGGAAACCCATTAGCATGCGCCGTATCTATGGCAGCATTAGATGTGTTGACAGAAGAAAAGCTTCCTGAAAGAGCGCTGGAGTTGGGAGAGTATTTTATAACTCGCTTAAAGAAAATTAATAATCCTGTCATTAAAGAAGTTCGAGGAAAAGGGTTATTTATTGGAGTGGAACTAACTGAAGCGGCAAGACCATATTGTGAGCAGTTAAAAGAAGAAGGACTTCTTTGTAAAGAAACGCATGAAACGGTCATTCGTTTTGCTCCACCATTAGTGATTTCAAGAGAAGAACTAAATTGGGCGCTAGAGCGAATCGAAAAAGTATTAACATCGAATTAAGAAGAAAAGGTGTCTGTTTCCATAGGCAAACAGACACCTTTTTGTTATATTAATCAAATTTATTGTCATGTAATGTTTATCTTTGGCGCACTTCGGACCTGGATGAAACAATCTTCTTCATTTCAGGTCCAAAGCGCTTATGAATCAATGATTTAGCGCGTTATGCACTTCTGTAATAATGGTTTCTTTTGAGTCAATTTCTCCCTTAATATGTACGACAATCGCGTTATCTTCAACGATGACTAAAGAAGGGTACGTATTAATATTAAAAGGTTCTTCAGTATTGTGAGAAGCTTGTATGACGACCATATTGTCGATTTCATCTGGATAATCAGCCTTTAGCTGAAGGAGAGCATCGTAATAAACAGCTTCTTCACTCATCGTTTTGACATCAGTAAAAAAAAGAATATGACGACCGTTGAATTGTTGTTCATTCCCTGTTTGTGTATTGGCTTGACACCCTGAGACAAAAAGGAGCATTAATAGGGAAACGGTTACAATTCGCAACCTCATCCACCTCGTTTTACTATATTAGATAGGACATTATGACTAAAGTGATTACTGATATTTTATCACACGGAAGAGAGTTTCCAATCAATGTCATTTATTTGTTACAAAAATGAAAAATAATTTAGAAACCTGAAGCATAAGCTTTATCAATTAAAAAAGAAGATAGTTGTTTGGAGTTATATTATTACGTGCGAAAGGTGATCGGTTTCCGACTTTGCACAGAATGTGTTGGCCTCTGCGTTGGACACAGTCCGTGACCGCTTTTAGCAGAGGACCTTTCCACAACTCATTAGCTCGACTGGACGTGGTACTCATCCTATAGGAGTCACTACTATTCACTATAAGTATTTCAGCATTAAATGACCAATAATCGACCATTCATACAGAAATACCAAAAAAATAAAACGAGCAGCTTCTAATTGAAACTGCTCGTATTATTTAGGACGAACGCACTTTTTCTTCCTTTTGAACCACTTTGTATTGGACAATCTTTTCTTGCCCTAATGATTTTGCTAATGATATGACCATTAAAATCATGATCACCACAAAAGGCAATGCTGCAATAATCGAAGCTCTTTGCAACGCTTGTAACCCTCCAGAATATAAGAGGATAAGAGCGGCAGCAGATTGGATAATTCCCCAAATAAATTTAATTGAACGGGGTGGGTTTAAACTTCCGTTAGTCGTCTGCATTCCAAGTACAAAGGTCGCTGAATCTGCTGAAGTGATAAAGAAGGTGCTGATTAATAAAATGGCTAAACCAGCTGTTATACGAGCGAGCGGGTAGTTTTCAAGTACGCTAAATAAGGCAACTTCCATTCCATTTTCGGACATTTGTTGTAAAATTGGAATGTCTAGAAAATGTTCTAAATAAATCGAAGCTCCACCAAATACTGAAAACCATAACGCACCAAACAGCGTTGGAACAGCGAGAACACCAATCACAAATTCTCGAATAGTACGTCCCTTTGATACTCGTGCAATAAATGTTCCGACAAACGGTGCCCATGCAATCCACCAAGCCCAATAGAAAATGGTCCAATCTTGTACCCATGTATTTTCAGTATTGAATGGTGTCATACGAAAACTCATGGACGGCAAGTTTTGCAAATATGAACCTAACGTTGTCGTAAATAAATCCATAATAAAGTTCGTCGGTCCAGCAAAGAGTAAAAAGACTAATAATAAAATAGCAAAGATCACATTTAAATTACTTAAATACTTAATCCCTTTGTTCAATCCTGTTTGGGCAGAAATCATGAACAAGAAGGTGACAATGATGATGATAACCATCTGTGTCATAAAGTTATTTGATACATTCGGGAATAAAAAGGATACACCACCACTAATTTGAATTGCTCCAAATCCAAGTGAGGTAGCAACGCCAAATACGGTTGCAAACACGGCGACAAAATCAACGAGCATCCCAAGTATTCCGTTCATACGCTCTCCAAATAATGGTCTTAAAATACTACTGACTACACCTTTTTCATTTTTTCGAAATGTAAAATAAGCTAATGCGAGCGCAATTACAGCATATATTCCCCAAGGATGCAATCCCCAATGAAAGAATGCATAACGAAGGGCTAATTTTGCAGAATCATCTGTATACCCTTCACCAATAGGTGGTGCTGAATAATGGTACATTGGCTCGGCTACGCCCCAGAAAACTAGTCCAATTCCCATCCCCGCACTAAACAGCATGGCGAACCATGTTAGAAAGGGATATTCTGGTTCGGAGTCTTCTGGTCCTAATTTTATCGATCCGTACTTTGTGAAGATAAGACCGATGGAGAACATTAAAAATGATGTTGCGGCTAATAAATAAAACCAGCCAAATTTTTGGATAATAAACCCGTGAATCTGTAACGTTACGTTATCTAAATTCCAATTGGGGAGCAAAGATTTAGGAATCGACCCCCAAATGATAAATAGTCCTGCAACGATGACAGAAAAAATAAACACGGGCGTAAACCTGTTTCTCATAGTATAACCTCCTATATGATACAGGCGTAGTCCACGTCCTATAGTGTAACATTTATCTGTATAATCGTGAAGGGAAAATCCTATATAACAATAAATTAAGGAAAATTTGGAGGTGATTGGATTGAGGTTACTTCTCATCTTTTTACTCACATTGTCGCTCGTTGCCTGTCAAAACAATGCAAAAGAAGAACCTGAACCACCAATAGATGAAACGATTCATATCGAGGAATCGATGCCAGATATGAAGGAAAAAGAATTAACTGAAAAAGAAATCGTCAAACCAAAAAAAGAAGCTTCTTTTACCGTTGATCAAAGTACGTGGACCTTGAAGAAAAAATCGTCAGAAGATCAAGGGAAATATGTATTATTAACGATAGATGATGCACCTGACCAATATGCGTTAGAAATGGCAAACGTTTTACACGAATTGAATGTACCAGCCATTTTTTTCGTAAACGGCCATTTTCTTGATGAAGAGGAAGAAAAGGAAGTATTGCGAAAAATAGTCGACCTTGGCTTTGTCGTTGGAAACCATACAGTAGGGCATGAAAATTTGCGGAAGTTACCGGAGAACCAGCAAGTGAATCAAATCGTTACTTTAAATGATACAATTGTTGAATTAACGGGAGAAAAACCTAAATTTTTCCGAGCTCCATTTGGCGTGAATACCGAAACAAGTATAAATACAGCTCAATCAGAAGGTATGATCACAATGAATTGGACTTACGGTTACGATTGGGAAAAGGAATACATGACGAAAGAGAGAATTGCGGAAATTATGGTCAATACTCCATTATTGAGGGATGGAGCAATATTACTTATGCATGATAGAAAGTGGTCCTATGAGGCGTTAACAGATATTGTGAACGGGTTGAGAGAAAAAGGATATGAGTTTGCTGATCCGCGCCAAATCACAAATGAATGACTGATGAGAAACGAATAGGGGATAAACGTCCCCTATTCATTTGATTTTTTTTGAATATAACCACCGAATCGGAAGAAACGGGCAATGATATAATAAAGAGCTAGAAAAAAAAGAAAGAAACTTAAAAATGAAAATAAAAATGGAACAAATGAAAATGTTGCTTCGCTTAATTCAAACGGAACGACTAAAGGGTATTGTCCTTGATCTTGTGGAAAATCAAACGGTGAATAGAAAAATGGTATTGGTGCGCCAAAGTAGGCTTCCTTATGTACTGGTGGACTCATAAATTGTGTCTTAAACATAAATGGTGTTAACAACGTGAAAACACCACTAATGATGAATAAAAAAAACACTGATTTCTTTTTCATGATGATATCCTCCTTCTCTTTGTCGGACAATCATCATTTTAACAGGAATGAGCAGATAAGAACAGTATTCAACGAATGGGTGTCAAAAATACATCGTTCTTCCGTTAAAAAGCTGAAGTCTAGCTTTTAATTTTTTTGCAAAAAACTTACAAAATTCAACAGCTTTTGCTTTGTCCCCGTGTGTTGATCGCTGAGAGAGGCGAAATAAAAGTGTTGAGTCGTTTTCGAAGCCTACGTAAATTTTGTGATAAAGGTCTAAAGTGGAAGATAAAATTAGGTATCGGTTGTCGACATTTTTAATTTCATAGGGGAATGCGTTTTTTTCATAGGCAAAATTCAACTGTTCTCCCGTTTTACGTGTAATTTCTTGATAATACGTAAAGAGTTCTATTACATCTGCTAGTGATACTTTTTCATCATTCATCGGAATAAAAATTCTTGCTTCTTGAACCAATAATAATCCCCACCTTTTCTCAACAATTCCATTTTTAATTAAGGCTGTTTCGTAAACATTGTGATGGATGAAATACGGAAATCTAGAGGCAACGCTTCTTCGGGAGCAACTACTAGGAATGTGGAGGTGAAACTCGATTGGCTGGCCCTTCCCTTCATAACAAATTCAATTAATTGAAAACAGCCTTTATCTACATGAATCTATAGATAATTCTATTGTAAGGGGTATAGAGATAATGTGCCAACTAAAATGCAGAAAATTTGAAAAAATGCACACTATTTAATATAATAGAAGAAAGTGCTCGGAAAGGAGGAGGGTACGTTGGTTGAAAAATTTTATGATGAAACAGAACGTGTAAATGTTCGATTCATTGGTTTTATGACGGATGAAGCAAGGTATGATTTCGGTGTTGTCTATACGCACCTATTTTTCGGAAAGCCACTTGTTATTTGCATGCAGACAGGACGTTCTACGCTTCTTGATTTAAAAGACTTAGAAGATCTCGAACATCTCCAAAAACTATTTAATCTTCCTTCCAAAACAAACGCTTCTGAATTGGCATCTTTCTTAACAGACGCATTCCCAATGATTCCTTTTGAAACTCAATACGAATAATGGAATTCTTGAACCGAAAGGACGGCACTTCCCAATAGTCGTTCGTGTAGCGATAGAGGCAGTAACGAGGTCGTGTCGTGGCCGCGGAAAGAGTCCACCCTTCGTGACTATTTGTATAAGAACCTATAAGAGAACTCACTTTAAATTTGCTTCAAATAAATAATCGTAAGAGACCGTGTTTAAAATCGGTCTCTTTTTATTTTTATGTCGAAAATTAAATGAATAATAAGGCTCTTTCTAAAGGATAGTTGGTTTTCGTGTATATAAAATATATTGTTGAAAATCGTTTTTCTCCCTTCGAAATGGAGCGACTTGACTCGCGGGATGTAGAGGAAAGCATGTGTCCGTAGCACTATGTTCAGAATTCATTTTAAAAATGATTGATAAAGTAACAATCTATACGAAAACAGTCTAAAAAATACATAGCTATTATCTAAATAGGGGAGTTTTTATTTTGTGGAATGAAGTGATTTGAATCTATGGGTTGAAGAAGCACGGTTCTAAAGCACGATGTTAAGTGTTCCACATAAACAACAAACAACAAGGTATCGATACCATCAAAATAATTTAATTGTGACATACAATTTAGGCTTGACGGAATTAATGTGACATATTATTATTAAATTAACAAAAACATTAACCGCTTTCATTTTTAAAATTCCACAGAAAAGGGGAATGGAAATGGGAACAATCGTATGTCAAACATGTAATCACACAATTGATATTTTTGAAGATGAAAAAGTAACTACTTTATATGGAACTTGCAATCATTGCGACGATAAAAATGATATGTCTTTAGAAGAAAAGTAATTTCTATGAATTTTTCGGGATGGGAAATAACAAGGGGTATTATATAAATTAAAAGGGGAATGGGGCATTAGCCTCGAAAAAACGGCAGCTGAAAATCAGCTGCCGTTTTAATTTCATGTAGCCATTCTAGAGAAAGATCGAGGCCTCTGAGAAAATCATAAGTCTGGAACGGAAAAATGGTTTAATGCCCAACAATTGATAAGAAAACAACTAAAAAGGGGCCGTACTTTTTTGTACAGCCCCTAATGTACCAATTTTAAAGTCAAATGCATTATTTGATTGCTTTATGTTCTTTAATAACACGTAAATATTGGAGTGTCGGATCTTCAGGTCCTTGTACCGGTAAACCTGCTTCTAAATTCTTCTTAATATAAGTTAAATTGTCTTCTGTAATAATTTCTCCAGGAATAAAAATTGGAATGCCTGGAGGATAGACCATGATAAATTCAGCGATAATGCGTCCTGCTGACTCATTAAACGGAACGACCTCTGTCTCCGCATAAAAAGCATCACGTGGTGTCAGTGCCAATACAGGGATATCTGGCAATAATACAGCTGGCTGAACTGTGTTTTCATTTCGTTTCTCACACTCAGCCGCTAGCTTAGTAAGTGCCTCAACTAGCGTTGATGTTTCTTCCTCTGTATCACCCGGTGTAATAATACATAAAATGTTGTATAAATCCGAAAGCTCCACTTCAATTTGGAAGTGCTCACGCAACCATAATTCAACGTCATATCCGGAAATGCCTAAACCTTTTACTGAAATAATCAATTTTGTTGGATCGTAATCGTAAGCTGCTTTTGATCCGACGATTTCCTCTCCGACACAATATAATCCATCGATTTCGTTAATAGCCTTTCTCGTTTTGTTAGCTAATGAAATGGCGTGACCAATTAATTCATGTCCGACAGTAGCTAGTTGTTTACGTGCCGTATCTAAAGATGCGAGTAGCAAGTAGGAAGTCGATGTCGTCGTCAACATACTTAAAATGGTTTGGACGCGCTGTGCTGAAACCAATCCCTCTTTGACATTTAAGATGGAACTTTGCGTCATTGAACCGCCCAATTTATGCACGCTTGTAGCAGCCATATCTGCCCCTGCTTGCATGGCGGATAAAGGGAGATCTTCATGGAAATGAATATGAACACCATGAGCTTCATCAACAAGAACTGGTACTCCATATGAATGAGCAAGTTCTACAATGACTTTTAAATCGGCTGAAACACCGAAATACGTCGGATTGATGACGAGCAGTCCTTTTGCATCTGGGTTTTGCTCTAGCGCTTTCTTGACAGAATCAATTGTTATCCCGTGCGAAATCCCTAATTCTTTATCTACTTCAGGGTGAATAAAGACTGGGATAGCACCTGAGAATACGATGGCAGACATTACCGATTTGTGAACATTTCGAGGAACGATAATTTTGTCTCCAGGTCCACAGACAGTCATGACCATTGTCATGATGGCTCCGCTCGTTCCTTGTACTGAGAAAAATGTGTAATCAGCGCCGAACGCTTGTGCAGCTAATTCCTGCGCTTCCTTAATAATGCCATGAGGCGAATGTAAATCATCTAACGGTCCAATGTTAATTTGGTCAATCGATAGGGCGTTATGTCCGATAAACTCACGAAATTCTGGAGCGGTACCTGCCCCTTTTTTATGTCCAGGTATATGAAATTGAATCGGATTCTTTTTCACATGGTTTAATAAACCCGTAAATAACGGTGTTTCATATTGAGACAATTCGTTTTCCCACCTTTATTGTTCAAAAATAAATCGTCAATAACATGACATAAAACAAATGAATTATAGCACTTTCACTATTGTTTGCAAAGAAAATTTTTTTCATGAAAATTTAGCAGGAATCAGTTCTTAAAATTAAGAATAATGGTTTTAGAAGGGAGAGGAAATGAATGTGGAAAACGAGGGTGTCAGAACTATTGAACATACGCTATCCAATCATCCAAGGAGGCTTGGCGTACTTAGCTTATTCAGACCTTGCAGCCGCAGTAAGCAATGCTGGCGGGCTTGGTCAAATTACCGCTATGTCTCTCGAATCCCCCGATAAGTTAAGGGAAGAAATACGAAAAGTTCGTGACAAAACAGAAAATCCGTTTGGAGTAAATTTTGCTATAGGCCAACATGGTCGTCCATTTCAACATATGGTGGAAGTAGCGATCGAAGAGGAGGTTCCGGTAATTTCGGTAACGGGCGGGAATCCTGCGCCCTTATTTGAACAATTGAAAAATGTAAAAGTAAAGAAACTCGTGCTTGTCGCTTCAAAACGTCAAGCTGTAAAAGCAGAAGAGTTAGGTGCAGATGCAGTTATGGTTGTTGGGCAGGAAGGCGGCGGGCATTTAGGAAAGGATGATGTCGGAACGTTTGTATTAGTTCCACAAGTCGTAGATGCTGTCTCGATCCCGGTCATTGCCTCTGGGGGGATTGGAGATGGACGAGGTTTAATGGCGGCGTTTGCACTTGGAGCAGAGGGGGTTGAAATGGGGACCCGATTTATTGCTACAAAAGAGTGTACACATGCGCATCCTATTTATAAAGAAACGCTTGTGAATTTGTCGGAAACAGATACGATTGTCATTAAGCGTTCCATCGGAGCACCGGCAAGAGCACTTCACACAGAGTGGACGGATAAAATTATAGATGTTGAAGGTTCAGGCGGAAAATATGAGCAATTAAAAGATTTAATTAGTGGAGAAGTCAACAAAAAGTTTATACATGATGGTAAAATAAGTGAAGGATTTGCCTGGGCTGGCCAGATCATTGGACGCATCCACGACATTCCAACAGTGGATGAACTATTTTCACGGATGCTCAAAGAAGCGGATGAAATACGAACAAAGTGGTCATGTTAAAGGCAAAATATAAATACATAGATGGAGTGAGTAAGCATCATGGATTATTCATACCCAATTTCATTAGATTGGTCTACACAAGAAATTATCGATGTCATTAAGTTTTTCGAAAACATCGAAAAGGCATATGAAAAGGGCATTTCAAGAGAAGATATGTTAACGTCTTACCGTAGATTTAAGGAAATTGTCCCTAGTAAAGCAGAAGAAAAAAAGATTTTTGCAGAATTTCAAGAAGTAAGCAATTATTCTTCGTATCATGTTGTGAAAAAAACACGTGAAGCGGAAGATGGAACGTTTATTAAAATGACGTAAGAATGCAAAAATCACTAAGTTTAAAAAGATCCGCGAAGGTTGCAAAAGGAATGAGCAATCATCGCGGATTTTTTATGGTTTCATTCAAATGAGCCTCAAAGGATCATTTGTTTTAAGTCTGGCGCGATTTCTGTCATGAAGTGTAAATTGTCTCATATGATAGTTTATATAAAGGTATGAGTTGCTGGAATGTATCTACCGTCATTTTTAAAAACGCATCTGGATCTTTTAATATCGGATCGTTCTTTGCAATTTGTCGACCTACTAAAAATTCTCCTTTTTTCACATCGCGAAAACGTTCTAACGTTTTAGTCAATGTATCCTCATTCATTGGAAATGCTTCGTTTTTCGTATGATCCTTTGAAATCATAAACGTCTCTGGGATCGTCTTTTTTACAAAATCTATTTCATGTAGGAAGGTTTGAGCAATCTCTGTCTTATTAGGTGCTTCGTAGATGAAGGCAAGCCATAAAAAGACATGATCATCCCATAAACCGACCTGAAAATGAGGATGCTGTTTGTATCCGCGTTTATGATGAGAAATGGCTAACCATGTATCTTTCGGTGGATTTTTCGTTCTTCTTGCGTGCTTGGCGATGTGCAAATACATCTCATTGCCAATCTTTGTCGAAAGGTCATGTGTTAAAATGTCCCCAATCGCTTGGAACTTTGGTCGAATCCGTTCCTGAATCGCTTCCATCCGTTCTTCAAGACCTTCAATATGAAACGTTTCAAAATCTTGTTCTAAAAACCCATTAAATGACATAAATAAATCCTCTCTTTCTATTCTCATTCGTTTCCAAAAAATATGGACAACATCTTTTTTATAAATATTTTAACATAATAATAACTATGTTTAACAACCATGTCACATTGGTATTAAAAAATTAATAGGTAAACGCACAAATTTCAGATGGATGTACCAACTATATTTCATTTTTCATACGATATAGAAACAAAAAGCCAAAAGTCGAAGGTGATACCGTGAAAAATGATGAAAGGGGAGAAGAGTTAATGAAGCAGGTCGTCAGGGGAAATCAAAAGTTTGATAAACAGAAAAAGATTAATATCATACGGCTAGAATTAGACTACGAGTTAGCGACATTGTTCGACGCGATGGAGGAAAAGAACGAAGACAAGAAAAAACAATGTATCAAAAAATTAGAAAAGCTGAGAAATGAATGGCTACGTCTTACTAAATAGGATTGTTAACGAACCTTCAAGGAAAGGTTCGTTTTTTCCGAAGACCGGTACATACGAAACTTGATTTTAATTAAATTCATCAAGTATCCTTAAAGAAAGTGAAATGGAAAAGGTAGGGTGAAGGATGAATAATTGGAAAGAAATTGACCAACATGCAAAGGAATGGGTTTATGAAGCGGGAAAGATGATACGTAGTTCCTTTGAAAAAACATTATCGATACATACGAAATCGAATCCAAATGATTTGGTCACAGATATCGATCAAGCAGTAGAAGCTTACTTGTGTGAAAAAATTCGCACGCACTTTCCTGATCATAAAATTTTAGGTGAAGAGGGAGCAGGGCATGAACTAACGACATTAGATGGAATTGTGTGGATTATTGACCCAATCGATGGAACAATGAATTTCGTTCATCAGCAACGAAATTTTTGTATATCCGTCGGGATTTACGAAGACGGAAAAGGGATTATTGGGCTAATATATGATGTTGTCCATGACGAACTTTATCATGCTGTAAAAGGCCAAGGTGCATACATGAATGAGACGCCATTACCGAAGTTATCACGTGATACAATACTAGAAGAATCCATTTTAGCGATTAATGCGACATGGGTAATTGAAAATAAACGAATCGACCCTACCATATTAGCTCCCGTTGTTAAAAAAGCTCGTGGAACGCGTTCATTCGGTTCAGCTGCCTTAGAGTTTGCGTATGTGGCAACGGGAAGACTGGATGGCTATATTACCATGAGATTATCTCCTTGGGATATTGCTGCGGGAGTCGTCATTGTAGAAGAAGTAGGGGGAATTGCTACGACACTTGAAGGTAACGAAATTGATTTTTTGAAAAAATCGAGTATTTTTGTAGCTAATCCAAACGTGCACCAACAAGTGATGGAGAAGTACTTGAAAGATCACTTTACGAAATGATGAATATATATCATAAAGTAAAAAAATAACCCCAAGAATGCTAAGCGACCTTGGGGTTATTTTTATTTATTGTTACAGAAAGTTTAAGTTCAATAAAGTGTTAAAGGATTCTCTTTACCGTTTTTTTGGGTGTCTAGCTCTAAGCGCCATCAGCTCGGGTCGCTTCGGCCCTGCTGTGGCGACGGAAGCCTCCTCGCAGGTCCTAAAGCGCCCTTCGCCTAAGGACTTGCGCTTTGCACTTTTCTTATTAGAAGAATGGATTGCTACTTTGTTGTGAAAAGAGCACTAAATTATGTACGTTAATCTTATAATAGCCCTTTTTCACGGAGCTTCTTTTTATATGAAAAGCCGAAGCCGAATACAGCAATTACAGCTACTATTGATAAGATGATTCCGACTAAACTTTTGGCACCGATGGCAAACCCGATTAATACCATACAGAATGCAGCTAAAAAGGCAAAAAGAAGAAGAACAACTTTCTCTTTTTTCATATGGACATCCCCTTTTCATGTTGTTATTTCCAGTTTAGCGAAAAAGTTTCTTTTTTTCTACTGTAGTATGATATAATATCGTAGGTTTATTTATAGATTTTGAGGAGAGTTAGGTGTGATGGCTCGTTGTTCTTGCAGCATGGAAGAGCCACCGCTTTCCTTGATAGGAGATGAAATTGTGGAACGTAGAACTGATTTACGAAATATTGCCATTATCGCCCACGTCGATCACGGAAAGACGACACTCGTGGACCAATTATTGCATCAATCGGGCACATTCCGTGAAAATGAACAAGTAGCAGATCGGGCAATGGACTCGAATGATTTAGAAAGAGAACGTGGAATTACAATATTAGCGAAAAATACTGCGATTCAATATAAAGATACGAGAATTAACATTTTAGATACACCTGGTCATGCGGACTTCGGTGGTGAAGTCGAGCGAATTATGAAAATGGTAGACGGCGTTCTGTTAGTAGTGGATGCTTACGAAGGTTGTATGCCGCAAACTCGATTCGTATTAAAAAAAGCGCTTGAGCAAAATTTAACACCAATTGTTGTCGTGAATAAAATTGACCGTGATTTTGCTCGCCCTGAAGAAGTCGTTGATGAGGTTCTTGAACTGTTTATCGAGCTTGACGCTAACGACGATCAACTTGAATTCCCAGTCGTATACGCATCGGCCATTAATGGTACTGCAAGCCTAGACCCAGATCCGACAAAACAAGAAGAGAATATGCAATGCTTATTTGATTCTATTGTTGAACACATTCCTTCCCCAATCAATAATTCTGATGAACCGTTACAATTCCAAGTAGCGTTATTAGATTACAACGATTATGTTGGACGTATTGGGATTGGTCGTGTCTTTAGAGGTACGATGAAAGTTGGTCAGCAAGTGTCATTAATGAAACTTGACGGTACGGTGAAAAATTTCCGTGTAACGAAGCTGTTCGGTTTCCAAGGGTTAAAACGCATTGAAATTGAAGAAGCGAAAGCAGGGGACTTAGTAGCCGTATCTGGAATGGAAGACATTAATGTAGGTGAAACAGTTTGTCCTGTCGATCATCAAGAAGCACTACCAGTTTTACGTATTGATGAGCCGACATTACAAATGACATTCTTAGTAAATAACAGTCCTTTCGCGGGACGTGAAGGAAAATATGTAACTTCACGAAAAATTGAAGAGCGCCTTCAACAACAATTGCAGACAGACGTGAGCTTACGTGTTGAACAAACGGAATCTCCAGACGCATGGATTGTATCTGGGCGCGGCGAATTACACCTATCCATCTTAATTGAAAATATGCGTCGTGAAGGTTATGAGCTTCAAGTATCAAAGCCAGAGGTTATTGTCAAAGAGATTGATGGTGTGCGTTGTGAGCCTGTTGAGCGCGTGCAAGTAGATGTGCCAGAAGAATATACAGGGGCTGTAATGGAATCATTAGGAGCGCGAAAAGGCGAAATGGTTGACATGATCAATAACGGGAATGGTCAAGTGCGCCTCATTTTCATGGTTCCATCACGAGGTTTAATTGGGTATTCGACTGAGTTCTTGTCTTTAACAAGAGGTTACGGCATTATCAACCATTCCTTTGATAGCTATCAACCGATGCAAAAAGGGCAAGTAGGTGGCCGTCGTCAAGGAGTCCTAATTTCAATGGAAAATGGAAAAGCATCTTCCTACGGAATTCAAGGAGTGGAAGACCGCGGAACGATTTTTATTGAGCCAGGTACAGACGTCTATGCGGGAATGATTGTCGGTGAACATACTCGAGAAAACGACTTAGTCGTCAATGTGTGTAAAGTGAAGCAACAAACGAACATTCGCTCTGCAACGAAAGAACAAACAGTTGGCATGAAAAAGCCTCGCATTATGTCATTAGAAGAAGCACTAGAATATTTGAATGACGATGAGTATTGTGAAGTTACACCTGAATCCATTCGACTTCGCAAGAAAATCTTAGACAAAAATGAGCGTGAAAAAGTAGCGAAAAAGAAAAAACTAGCAGAAAAAGCGTAATTGTAGTGTTGGAGGTGGAATTACGATGGACGTTCAACAACGACTCTCCTTTTTTGCAGCGTTGTTTAAAGTAGATGAGCAACCAGACCTTGGAATGTGGATGCTTTATATTACAATTTTAGTTCTATCAATTGTCGTATACAAACTTGGCTTTGCTAAAAAGTTACCGATTTTAAAATCAGCCATCATTTATTTCTTTTTAGCGCTTGGCTGTTCGGTTTTAACGTTTTTAGGAGTTTTTCTACCGGTAGCAGAAGGGTTAGTCGTTGCCGCCCTCATTTTAATTATTTATAAAATCCGCCTATATCGAACGAAAAAGGAGGAAAGAGAAGCGAACTCATGAGATCGTTACAAGATGTAATCTATAATTGGTTGACCATTAAACTCGTTGTCGAGAAGCGACCTCATGATGAAGCAGCAGAAGAAACGTATTCTCTTTTTCAATCGATACTTACAGAAGATCATCAAGTGAGTCATCTTTCAATTGAGAGACTTCCTGAATCGTATGTTGTACATTTCATAAAAGAAGATAAACCATCTTCTTTTCGATTTCCAAAGGAACTAGCTGAAACGATGATTGCACAAATGGAGCAGGAACCCGAAAAGTTCTTGTAACAAAAAAGGTGAATGAGATAAGTAGACATCTCATTCACCTTTTTATTTGGTTTCTTTGACTTATGACCAATGGTCTTCTAATTTTTTGTCACGATAAAGCTTGAAATTGCCCGTAGCAATTCGCTCCTTTGTTCGTCTTGCGATCCGCTCGTGACAATTTTCGCACATATATGTATGAATAGGACGGTTTCGCAGCCGTTTAGCTAAAAGCGTTTCGTCATCAATCGTTTGAATTTTATCACATAAAGAACATTTAACTCTCATTTCGTTCAAACCTTTCTTTTAAAGGACTTCAAATGTTTAATCACATTGGTAAATAATGTGGGTTTTCTACATCTTTGTTTAAAAGTATACCATGATAATTTCATCAGACGAAATAAATTTATTGAAATTGTACCGAGTAACCATGTATGATGGAAATAAGGAAGTTCTTGGGGGTGGAAACATGGCGAATAACAATATTGAAACGTCGCTAATCGATCCATTATTCGATCATCTGCAACAAGAACGATATGTCACGATATCGACTATTGATCATGAGACAGGTGCGCCGAACGTATCGGCTATTTCTTGGGTATTTGCTCCTGACCGTGAGCGTGTTTATATTTGTGTTGATAACCGTTCACGAATTGTAGAGAACATTCGAAACCATCCGTCTAGCGTGATCACATTGTGGGCAAATGAAACTACATATGCCGTTTTAGGACACACGCATGTGAAGGTTGAAAAGCTTGAAGGTGTACCGCTTAAGCTAGCTCTATTAGAAATGCGTATTTCTGAAGTGCGTGATGTCATGTTTTACGGTTCGAAAATTGCACAAGTACCAACATACGAAAAAACTTATGATGAAAAAGCTGCCGCAAAGCTGGACCAGCAAGTATTAGATGCAATGAAAAAAGCTTAGTCTACGATTTCGTAGGCTAAGCTTTTCGTGTTTTACGATCAGTTTTTCATTTCATTATTTGATTGCTTTTGTTGATTATTTTCCAGTTCATTTTGCTGTTCTTCATTTAGCTGGTCGTTATTTTGGTTAGTTGGTTGTTTTTCTTGATTGTCAATGATATCACTCGGTATATCAGGCATGAGTCGTCCAACAATAGAAGCTAATTCATCTAACAGTCCACCGATTGGTCGCCCGTCCTCAATGCTTTTCGCAATGTTTCGAACTCGCTGATTCGTATCTGGATCTGCAACGACAACGGCATTAGCTCCATATGGATCTTTCTTTAAAGTTTCAGCAACGGAGTATTTGACAGATTCAACTTTCGAACGTTCTAATTTTTCATTGACGTCAATTCCAACTACAGCATATTGCCCAAGGACTACTGCGGTAGCATTTTGTACTTCTTTATTTCGTCTAGCTAACTCGACTAAATGCTGGGCAATTTGTTGTCCTGTTTTTCGATCTACTTTTTCCGTTACGGAATCTTTTACCTTAATAACACGATCTTCGTATTCTTTAGGTACATCCCCACGAGTGTTTTCATTAGCTGAACAAGCTTGAAGGGAGGTGATGCTAAGAATAGCTGCAATTAATAGTAAGCGCATAATAACACTCCTTTTTAGAGCGGTTTTATAAATATTGTTTAATAAACCTTCTATCTTTATGCACAAATACATATATTTTAGCAATTAAAGACTTTTCCAAGCTTTGGTTCAAGATGATTTTCTCCCTAAAATAATCGGAGCAGGAGGCGGAAGATTGGGCAAGGTCTACGTGTTAGATACGAATGTACTGTTGCAAGACCCGAATGCCATTTATTCCTTTCACGACAATGAAGTCGTAATACCCGCTGTTGTACTAGAAGAAGTAGACTCAAAAAAACGATATATGGATGAAATTGGTAGAAATGCAAGGCAAGTATCCAAGTTGATTGATCGAATGCGTGAAATTGGTAGACTTCACGAACGAATACCTCTTCCAAACGGAGGGTCCCTTCGCATTGAACTAAATCATCGGTCTTTTCATCAACTTCAAGATATTTTTGTTGAAAAAACGAATGATAACCGAATTTTGGCTGTGGCAAAAAATTTGTCTTTGGAAGAAGAATCGAAAGCCGACGGTAGGACCGTAATATTGGTGAGTAAAGATGCCCTCGTTCGAGTAAAAGCGGATGCTCTCGGATTAGTTGCGGAAGACTTTTTAAGCGACCGTGTAACAACTGTTGACCACATTTATACAGGCTTCTTAGACCTTTACATAAGTGGTGAAAATTTGAGCCGCTTTTACGAAAATAATGAATTGGTGCTATCTGAAATCACAAATCACCCTTTTTACCCGAATCAATTTATTTTAATGAAAGATGCGCTTGGGGGATCCGCATCGGCCATAGGAATTGTAGATAAATCGGGTAAAAAAGTGAAAAGGCTCGTATTTGATTACGATCATATATGGGGGATTCGACCACGTAATGTGCAGCAAACGATGGCTTTAGAATTATTGCTTCGGACCGATTTACCTCTCGTCACGTTAATCGGAAAGGCTGGAACAGGAAAAACACTTCTTGCATTAGCTGCTGGGCTGATGCAAACGGAAGATTTAGGTGAATACAAAAAATTGCTCGTTGCTCGACCAATCGTACCGGTTGGAAAAGATCTTGGCTTTCTGCCAGGTGAGAAACAAGAAAAATTAAGGCCTTGGATGCAACCGATATTCGATAACTTAGAGTTTTTATTTAATACGAAAAAGCCAGGGGAGCTCGATGCTATTTTAGCAGGCATGGGATCGATTGAAGTTGAAGCATTGACGTATATAAGAGGGAGAAGCATTCCAGAACAATTTATTATTATCGATGAAGCGCAAAATTTAACGAAGCATGAGGTGAAAACTATTTTAACGAGGGTAGGAGAAAGAAGTAAAATTGTCCTCATGGGGGATCCTGCCCAAATAGACCACCCGTATTTAGATGAATACAATAACGGATTAACATATGTAGTTGAGAAATTTAAAGACCAATCAATCGCGGGGCATATTAAATTGATTAAAGGAGAAAGATCTGGACTCGCTCAATTAGCAGCGGATCTGCTCTAAGGATTTTATTCAAAAGTGGTTTCGTCATCGGATAAGTTGTTTAAAATGGTTAGGGCGAAACTAGACAGACCGTGCCCGCTTAAAGTGTCCGTCACCGGAGGAGATTAACTGAATAAAAAAGAGGCTGCACTAATCGGGCAGCCTCTTCTACTTTTATGTTACAGAAAGTATAAGTTCAATAAAGTGTTAAAGTATTCTCTTTACCGTTTTTTTTGGTGTCTAGCTCCAAGCGGCATCAGCTCGGGTCGCTTCGGCCCTGCTTTGGAGACGGAACCCTCCTCGCAGGTCCTCCAGAGCCCTTCGACTTAGGACTTGCGCTTTGCACTTTTCTTATTTGAGTGTTACGAAATCTCGATTTTTTGGATGTTTTTCACCGGATTCTGGCGGTTTGAGCCATCGGCAAAATAAAGATGAACCGGACCGTCATCCACTAATGGTCTTCCTTTTTTACTGAAAGCTAAAACGACATTCGAAACATTTTCTAATGAAAGTTCAATCGTATCGTCTAGTGTATGAAACTTTATTTTATTTGCTCCATCGAGTGGTTGAGCATTTTGGATGAATGGTTCTAAATGAATGCCAAACGTTCCGTTTAACACTTTTTCCTTTTCGTACTTCCGTTCTGTCTTAAGAGTAGGGGGATATACTGCACCCTCTCGAATTTCACGTTCCCAATGCTTCGCTGTTTTTTCAATGTACTCTTCCATTAAATCCGTATGTGCTTCTTCTGTTTCAAAATACGTATCTAAATCGATTTTCCGATCATCAAAAATCCAAACGCCAGGATCAAGTGTAATCGAAAATTTTACGTTACCGATAATTGGAATAATCCCCTTCATATGTATACCCTCCAAAATGTTGGCTTAAAAATTTCCTTGATTAACAGTATAAGCGCTTTCGCAAATTTTGTCACATGAATGACCATACTAACGATATCGAAGTGATAAAAAGGAGCTTGAAGAGATGATCTGTCAAAACGACAACCATTTAACACAGCTAGTTAATAAAGCGAAAACGTTAACGAAGAATGGAAAAGTGGCCGACTATATTCCTGCCTTAGCAGAAGCCAACAAGGCCGACTTATCCATCGCCATTTACTCTGTTGAAGGGGCTTGTTTAAAAGCCGGGGAAGTACAGACGACTTTTACTCTCCAGAGCATTTCCAAAGTATTATCGCTAGCCTTAGTATTAATGGATCATGGACAAGAGTACGTATTTAATCGTGTAGGAATGGAACCGACAGGAGATCCGTTTAATTCCATTGCAAAATTAGAGACGATCAAGCCTTCAAAGCCATTAAATCCGATGATCAATGCTGGTGCATTGGCGGTGACAAATATGATAAAAGGGAAGACAAAAGATGAGAAGATTGAACGATTGCTTGCTTTTATTCAAACATTGACCAATAACTCGTCCGTTTCCGTCTGTGAGCGAGTTGCGAGGTCTGAATTTAACCATGCCTGGTTAAACAGATCCATGTGTTATTTTTTAAAAGAACACGGGATCATCGAAGGGGATGTAGAAGCGTTAATGGAAGTTTATACGAAGCAATGTGCCATTGAAATGAATTGTTATGACCTGGCCAAAATAGGGGCCGTTCTAGCTTTAAACGGGGTACATCCGGATACGAAAGAGCAAGTTATCCCTGAACGAATAGCCCGTCTTTGCAAAACCTTTATGGTCACTTGTGGAATGTATAACGCTTCTGGTGAGTTTGCAATAAAAGTTGGAATCCCAGCAAAAAGTGGGGTAGCGGGTGGTATATTGGCGATTGTTCCGAATAAGTATGGGATAGGAGTTTATGGTCCGGCACTCGATGAAAGAGGAAATAGCATAGCGGGTTGTAAATTATTAGAGATGATTTCTGAGGAACATTCTCTCAGTATATTTTAAGGTTTCTTCACATATACATCTTCATAAAATCGTCAAAAGGATTTCTTGCAATTTTCCATCTTTACCATTAATATTAATAGATAGAGTAGATATCGCGCACCAGAACGGAGGGATTATGTTGGCGTCTGAGACTGCGATTAATCACCGTGAGAAAGCCTTAGCACTCCTAAAGGCAGATGCTGAAAAAATAATGAAATTAATTAAAGTGCAAATGGATAATTTAACGATGCCTCAATGTCCTCTATACGAAGAGGTTTTAGATACACAAATGTTCGGTTTATCACGTGAAATCGATTTTGCTGTAAGACTTGGCTTAATTAAAGAAGAAGAAGGAAAATCGTTATTGGATACACTTGAGCGTGAATTATCAGCACTGCATGAGGCATTTACGAGTAAATAAAACTCAGACCGATTTGGTTTGAGTTTTTTATTTTTGGCTTTACTAAAGGTTGTTAATGTATGGAATCAAACGGAGGACGCTACCTCTTTCCAAACCAAAGGAAAGACAAGACTTTTAGTTAAGAGGAAAGCGGTTACAAAATAGTTTGAAAAATCTAAAAAATCATCTGTTTTATACAATTTTTCATTGTATATTTACAACTTTCCGTTTATAATGATAAGAAACTCTTTCGTGTACTAAAGTGTGAATGACTTTTGTATGAAATTTGTACAATTTAATAATGAATTTACCATTTAGAAGTGAATTAATAGTACAATAATAACATCAGGAATTACTTAGAAGATAAGGAAGATGAAAGATGTTTAAAAAAATCATGAAATCTTATGATTATACGTTAATACTGGCTATTTTTTTGCTTTGTATATTTGGCCTGATTATGGTGTATAGTTCAAGTATGATCACAGCAGTTGCTAGATATGACTTGCCGAGTGATTTCTTTTTTAAAAAACAATTAAATGCACTCATTATTGGTACGGTCGCATTTTTACTAACGATGTTTATCCCTTATCGCATATACTTAGATGGTAAATTTCTACGATTGTTATTTTTTGGATCAATTTTACTCTTAAGCTTACTTTTCATTTTTGGTCACGTTGCAGGAGGAGCTCAAAGTTGGTTCCAATTGTTTGGACGAGCTATTCAGCCTGGTGAATTCGTTAAGTTATCCGTAATCCTCTACTTAGCGGCTATTTATGAAAAGAAACAATCTTACATAGATGAATTCGGAAGAGGGGCTATGCCGCCAGTTGTATTTACGTGCATCATCGTTGTACTTGTCATGTTGCAACCAGACTTAGGTACGGCGTTTATTATTGCCATGATTGCAACCGCAATGATCGTTTGTTCAGGAATGGCCTTAAAAAGCATTATGAGACTTGTTGGCGTTGCCTTTGGTATGATGACAATTTTAAGTCCAATTATTATTTTAAAAAAGGATACGATTTTTAACGAGGCAAGGCTGTCTCGCTTTGTAGGCTTCACGGATCCTTTTGCAGATGAATTATATTCGGGGTTCCAACTCGTGAATTCTTATATAGCAATTGGCTCAGGTGGATTAAGTGGACTAGGGTTAGGTGAAAGTGTACAAAAGTATGGTTACTTACCTGAATCACATACTGACTTTATTATGGCTATTATTTCGGAAGAGCTTGGAATTTTTGGGGTTCTTTTTGTTTTAACCTTGCTTGCGTTTATTGTTTTGAAGGGATTAGCTATTGCTCGGAAGTGTGAGGATGCGTTCGGTTCGTTAATTGCCATTGGAATCTCAAGTATGATTGCTATTCAAACAGGCGTTAATTTAGGCGGACTCACAGGCCTAATTCCGATTACTGGTGTTACGCTTCCGTTTATCAGTTATGGAGGTTCATCTTTACTTTTGTTAATGCTATCCATGGGGATTTTAGTCAATGTGTCCATGTTTGTTAATTATCGAGAAGAATATAAAGAGAAAAAAGGTTTGCAACCTGTAAATTCAAAACATAAAGGATATACTATTTAAAATAAGTATGTCACAAATTTGATTATAATGTTATAATTTTTATAAATGTGTTATACCAATAATTGAAATAGATCATTGAAGAAGTGTAAGGGGGATTTATATGTCGCAAAGAAAGATTCAAAAGGTGTTAGTGGCCAATCGTGGAGAAATTGCGATACGTGTTTTTCGTGCATGTAATGAGCTAAATATCCGAACAGTTGCCATCTATTCAAAAGAAGACTCTGGGTCCTATCACCGTTACAAAGCGGATGAAGCTTACTTAGTAGGGGAAGGGAAAAAACCAATTGATGCCTACTTAGATATTGAGGGAATCATTGAAATTGCGAAAAATAACGGAGTAGATGCGATTCACCCTGGGTACGGGTTTTTATCCGAAAATATCCACTTTGCCAAGCGATGCGAAGAAGAGGGAATTATTTTCATTGGGCCTGAGACGAAACATTTAGATATGTTTGGAGACAAAGTGAAAGCGCGACATCAAGCAGTACAAGCTGGAATTCCAGTCATTCCTGGTAGTGATGGCCCAGTACAAAGTTTAGAAGAGGTAGCTCAATTTGGTGAAAAATATGGCTATCCATTTATTATAAAAGCAGCGCTCGGTGGTGGCGGACGCGGCATGCGTATAGTCCGTAGTGAAGCGGGTTTAAAGGAATCTTACGAACGTGCAAAATCCGAAGCGAAAGCAGCATTCGGAAGCGATGAAGTATATGTCGAAAAGCTAATCGAAAACCCAAAACATATTGAAGTCCAAATCATTGGGGATTCGGAAGGTAATATCATTCATTTATACGAGCGTGATTGTTCTGTCCAACGTCGCCATCAAAAAGTGGTCGAAGTTGCTCCGAGCGTATCGCTATCCGAATCATTACGACTTGATATTTGTGATGCAGCAGTAAAATTAATGAAAAATGTAGAATACGTCAATGCAGGAACGGTTGAGTTCCTCGTTTCTAATGACGAGTTTTACTTCATCGAAGTAAACCCGCGTGTTCAAGTTGAACATACCATTACTGAAATGATCACCGGTGTAGATATCGTTCAAACTCAAATTTTAGTTGCAGAAGGTCACTCATTACACGGCCAAAAAGTGGGAATTCCACAACAAGAAGAAATTCGAACTCATGGTTATGCTATTCAGTCACGTGTAACAACAGAAGACCCATTAAATAATTTTATGCCTGATACAGGAAAGATCATGGCCTATCGTTCAGGTGGGGGATTCGGTGTGCGTTTAGATACGGGGAATAGCTTCCAAGGCGCAGTAATCACACCTTATTACGATTCACTACTTGTAAAAGTATCCACGTGGGCTTTAACATTTGAACAAGCAGCAGCTAAAATGCTTCGTAACTTACGAGAGTTTCGTATTCGCGGAATTAAAACGAATATTCCATTCCTAGAAAATGTCGTAAAACATGAGAAATTCATCTCAGGGGAATATGATACATCGTTCATCGATTCCTCTCCAGAATTATTCGTATTTCCGAAAATTAAAGACCGTGGAACGAAAATGTTAACGTATATCGGAAACGTCACGGTAAATGGATTCCCTGGCATCGGGAAAAAGAAAAAGCCAGTTTTAGAAAAGCCAGTTGTACCGAAATTGAAACTGTCCGAACCTATTCCTTCGGGTACGAAGCAAATTTTAGATGAGCGTGGGGCAGAAGGATTAGCAGACTGGATTAAGAATCAAGAAAAAGTACTCATTACGGATACAACATTCCGTGATGCGCATCAATCGCTATTAGCAACACGTGTTCGTACAAATGATTTGAAGAAGATTGCTGAACCGACAGCAAGACTATTACCGAATCTTTTCTCGCTTGAAATGTGGGGCGGGGCAACATTTGATGTGGCGTACCGCTTCTTAAAAGAAGATCCGTGGGAGAGACTCCTCACGATTCGCCAACAAGTACCAAACGTTTTATTACAAATGCTTTTACGTGCTTCCAATGCAGTTGGATACAAAAACTATCCGGACAACGTAATTAAGGAATTCGTTGAAAAATCGGCGAATGCGGGAATTGATGTATTCCGCATTTTCGATAGCTTAAACTGGGTACAAGGAATGCAATTGGCGATTGAATCGGTTCGCGATACTGGTAAAATTGCGGAAGCTACGATGTGTTACACAGGAGATATTTTAGATCCGACGCGTCGTAAATACGATTTAACGTATTACACACAATTAGCAAAAGAACTAGAACAATCAGGTGCTCATATTTTAGGTATTAAAGATATGGCTGGCTTATTAAAACCACAAGCAGCGTATGATTTAATATCAGCACTTAAAGAAACGGTTGATATTCCTATTCATTTGCACACGCATGATACGAGTGGTAACGGAATTTTTATGTATGCAAAAGCGATTGAAGCAGGAGTGGATATCGTTGATACAGCTGTAAGTTCGATGGCTGGTCTAACTTCTCAGCCGAGCGCGAATACGTTGTATCACGCTTTAAGTGGACACCCTCGTCAACCAGAATTAGATATTCATGGCTTAGAAAAACTTTCTCGTTATTGGGAGTCGGTTCGTAAGTATTACCAAGACTTTGAAAGTGGCATGAATGCTCCTCATACGGAAATTTACATGCATGAAATGCCTGGTGGTCAGTATAGTAACCTCCAACAACAAGCAAAAGCCGTTGGACTTGGTGACCGTTGGGAAGAAGTAAAAGAAATGTATGCTCGTGTGAACCATATGTTCGGAGATATTGTCAAAGTTACGCCTTCTTCAAAAGTAGTGGGAGATATGGCATTATTTATGGTTCAAAACAATCTGACGGAAGAAGAAGTATATGAGCGTGGAGAAACACTTGACTTCCCTGATTCAGTCGTTGAATTGTTCTCCGGTTATTTAGGACAACCTCATGGTGGTTTTCCGAAAGAGCTACAGCGTATCATTTTAAAAGGGCGTGAGCCGATTACGGTGAGACCTGGTGAACGTCTAGAACCGGTGAACTTTGAAGCATTAAAGGAAGAACTCTATCAAATGTTAAAACGTCCTGTTACAAGCTTTGAAGTAATCGCATATGCTCTTTATCCGAAAGTGTTCACAGAATACATTAAAACATTTGAGCGATTTGGTGACATATCAAATTTAGATACTCCGACATTCCTATACGGTATGCGATTGGGTGAAGAGATTGAAGTTGAAATTGAAAAAGGAAAAACGCTCATTGTTAAACTCGTTTCCATCGGCCAACCTCAAGCAGATGGCACCCGCATCGTATATTTTGAGCTAAACGGCCAACCTCGTGAAGTGATGATTAAAGATGAGAGCATCAAATCAACGGTAGCACAAAAGGTAAAAGCGGACCCTACAAATGATGGTCATATTGGAGCATCAATGCCTGGTACAGTTGTGAAAGTACTTGTAGAAAAAGGGGAAAAAGTCAATAAGGGCGACCATTTGATGATTACTGAATCAATGAAAATGGAAACAACTGTCCAAGCGCCTTATGCTGGGGTTGTGGAAGACATTTATGTGAAGAGCGGAGATGCTATTCAAACGAATGATTTACTGATCGAAATGAAAAAGGCTTAAGAAATAGTCTCTAAAATGAAGCAAGTGGAGAAAAACGTGTTGTTTTTCTCCACTTTTTCATTTAAGCTACATATGAGATAAATTGCTTATCTTTCCAACAATCACCAGGTGTTATGAAGCTGAATTTTATGTAAAATAAAAGTGCACAACAACATTCCTTTAAAACGTCATTCCCGTCCACTTTTGGATGGGCTTTTTTGTTTGCTATTTAGTTTTTTAGACTGTAGAACAGTTTCTAATTGAACAATCATTACTCGTGTAAAATATTCATCAAGTGAAATGGAGCTTGATGCACTCATTCAACTTGAACCCAGTTATTATCTACTTTTCTTCCAATCTCCCCGTTTGTTCAATTGACTTTATTTCAACTTCACCTTGTTCCCGTACAGTAAGGGATGCTCATCTTATATTTGATATACTTTACCCTGCCACATAACAAATGGAAATGCCCAACTAAGTGAAAAAGCTGTCGTAGAACAAATGAATACAAAATCATCCGAAAGTAACAATCCATTCGTAACCCTCACATAGCTTATTGGTCACTACGATTTGCATGTATATGTATAAATAATCCATTATTTCAAATAATATGTTGAAAGATTGACTAAACGTACTGATAAAACATAGGGGAAAAATTATTTGAAATGGGGCATAAAAGATGGGCGTTATTTTATCCGTTGGTACTTGTCCACCGAAATATCCGATACAACAAAAGGAAACGGTTGAATTTGCGAAAGAGCTCTTTTCTGAATCGTTCTCAAACATTAACCGTCTACTAAAAGTGTTTGAGAATGGTGAGATTGAAAAAAGGCATTTTGCAGAGCCGCTATCTTGGTACAGAACGGAACGGTCGTTTCAAGAGAAAAACGATGCGTACGTCAAACACGCTGTTCATTTAAGTATTGAGGCAATAAAACGATGTTTAACGCGATCAGATTTGTTAACACGATCGATACCGTATGAAGAAATAGATGCTATTTTTTTCGTTTCATCTACTGGATTTTCTACCCCAAGCATTGATGTAAAGCTATTAAATGAACTCCCTTTTAAACGGTCGATCAAACGATCGCCTCTTTGGGGATTAGGTTGTGCAGGTGGGGCTATTGGTCTTTCTCGAGCTTTTGAGTTTTGTAAAGCATTTCCTTCTGCCAAAGCACTCGTCGTTTGTGTTGAACTTTGTAGTTTAACTTTTCAACATGATGACCGTTCCAAAAGTAACTTAATAGGTACATCACTATTTGCAGATGGAGTTGGAGCCGTGCTCGTTGCGGGTACCGATACCGATTATAAAAACGATTCAAAACAAGTACATCCAATTCAAATCATTGATACGCGTTCGAGCTTATTAGAAGATTCAGAAGATGTGATGGGTTGGTCAATAAAAAACAATGGTCTTTATGTTATATTTTCTCGAGATATCCCAACGATTATCGAGAAGTGGCTACGTCCCAATGTCGAGCAATTTTTATATGAACATGGAATATCGTTAAATCAGCTAAAACATTTTCTCGCACATCCAGGGGGAAAAAAAGTTTTGTTGGCGTATGAAAAAAGCTTACAGTTACACAAAGAACAATTAGATGTCTCGCATGATGTGTTAAAACAGTATGGGAATATGTCGTCTGCAACAGTACTTTACGTAATCGATCGCTTTTTGAAAAATCAAAGAGGCGAAAAAGGAGATTATGGAATTGTTGCAGCCATGGGGCCAGGTTTTTGTGCGGAACAACTTTTGATTCAATGGGGAGTGGCATAAATGCTTTTTTCTGTAGTGTTTTTTATCCTTATTCTTCAAAGGCTTACGGAATTAATGATAGCGAAAAACAATGAGCGATTTTTGAAAAAGGAAGGGGCAATCGAATACGGAAAAGAGCATTATTGGATTATGGTTGTTATGCACATTGGATTTTTTGTTTCTTTATGGGTAGAAGGATTCATAAAAAATGGAGCACTTTCACCCTATTGGAAGGTGATTGTTCCAATTCTTATAATTACACAGGTGATACGATATTGGAGTATTTTTTCACTCGGTGTTTTTTGGAATACGAAAATTATCGTCCTAAAAAGTGCAAACGTTCAAAAAAAGGGACCTTATCGCTTTTTGCGTCATCCGAATTACGTTGTCGTGACACTAGAAATCCTTTTGATTCCATTGTTGTTTCAAGCATACGTGACGGCAATTCTCTCTTCGGTATTAAACTATTGGATGTTAACTGTACGTATTCGAACAGAAGAAGGCGTATTAATCGACCATACAAACTATAATGATGTGTTTAAACAGAAACGTAGATTTATTCCACTAAAAGTACAAAAAAAGTATTGAAAATGATTATCGTTAATGCTATATTGTTATTAACGATAATCATTCTCAACATTAAAGGTTGGTGATATCATGACAATGTTTTTTGTTGCAACGACAGTAGTTGTTTATAGTGTCATGATTGGTTATGTATTAAAGAAAGTGGATATGAATCAAGCACAATCATAAAAGAGTACACACAGTTTGCATTCTTTCTACATATAGTAGAATTCCTCATGAAAAGGGGTGGTTAGATATCAATCTAGTCACCCCCTTTTTCATATAAAAATTGTAAAGGTTGTTTCCGTATGAAATGTTGCTTTTTCGCTATTATTGATGAATCAGATCAATCGGTATCAACTTCTGATGGAATTTGACAGCCCATTCTCTAATCTGGAGCGTCATGTTAAGTATTCTCTTCTAAAAATAATAAAAACGTAACAATGTATACAATATCGGCATTTTTATAAGAGAATATGAAAAAATGAAAAATCCCAAACAGCATTTGGAAAGAATATGATAAAATCAACGTAATTAAACTTGTTGATTAAAAGGGGATGCAACATGAAACAATTGGAACAAACACAACTTGTAGAAACGTTATTTCAACTAAAGGAGCAAACTCATCAGCTTGTCAACGCTCGATTTGAGCGAAAATGGTATGAGTTAATGGAAAAATCTCTTGACGACCGTTTACATATTACGTTTACCGGCCACTTTTCAGCGGGCAAGTCTACGTTGTTAAATCATTTAGTGCATGGTGATGTATTACCATCAAGCCCTCTTCCAACGAGTTCAAATGTGGTGATGCTGGCTAAAGGGGAATCATTTATTGAAGCAATAGATTATAATGGGAACATTTATAAATGGCAAGGGGAAATGGATGCATCGGTTGTCAAACAGTTATGTAAACGTGGAGACGTCCTTCAAGCAGTTACCATTCAAAATGAATCGTTTCAATTGAGTCCGGATCTTGTCCTGATGGATTCACCAGGGATTGATTCGACGGATGACGATCACCGGAAAAGCACAGAATCTGCTCTTCATTTATCTGATGTTGTCGTGTATGTGACAGACTATCACCACGTTCAGTCTGAACTGAATTTATCGTTTATTGAGAAATTAAAGAAATTAAATAAAACACTTTTTGTCATTGTTAACCAAATTGATAAGCACGATGAAGAAGAACTGCCTTTTTCCATCTTTTGTGAACGGATTGAACAATCGATGGCACAGGTGGGAGTAGACGTAGAAAATATCTTTTATACGACGTTAAAGAACAAAGAACACCGATTTAATGAACTTCAACGATTTGAACAAATGATTTCAGATCTCATTTCGAAACGAAGCTATTACATCGAAAAAAACATATTACATTCTTCAAAGCAAATGATAAATGAAATTGCTGAAGAGAAAATGAATCAAATCGTCGAACATGAACAAATCTCACTTCAAGACTTAAAGGCTGCTGAAGAAACACTTCTTTCATTAAAGGAGAATTATCAAAAACTTGAGGACGCACAAGTTCAAATTAAAAAAGAAATGAGTGAATTTGAACAGTCTTTTCAACATGAATTATCCAACTTGTTAAAGAATGCGAATATTACCCCTTATGATATGCGTGAACAAGCGAAGCAATTCTTAACTGTTCAAGACCCAAGCTTTAAAGTAGGTTTATTTTTTTCAAAGAAAAAAACAGAAGAAGCGCGAGAAAAAGCGACGAATGAATTCCTTAACACATTAAATTCTCTTATAGAATCTGAAATTATATGGCATATTCGTCATTTTACAAAAGGAATGTTAGAGAAATATGAAATGAAGGATCCTGAATTACTAAAGGGAATTTTAGCATTATCATTTGAACTCAAAAATGAAGCGATAAAATCGATCGTAAAAACGGGTGCGCAAGTAAATGAACAATATGTAATCCAGTTTTCAAAGGATATCAGTGACTTTATTAAACGGGAAGTAAAAAAAGTGGCGTTGTCCCTATTTGACAACATGAATAACTGTAAACGTGTTCAATGGGAAGAGAGACTTCGAACGATTCAAAAGAAAAAGGATGATGTTAGCGAAAGTATTATCGCAGCTAGTAAATGGGCCGAAGAGTATGATGCTATTTTAAAATGGAAACAATCGGTTGAATCAACCCTTGCAGGGAAGAATGATAAATCGGATGAAAAGGTGACTGAATGGATTCATGAACAAAAAGAGATGAAGACGATTTTGATGGAACTAAATGAGCTCCCGTCATTATTGAATGAAACTGAAATGACCGAAAATGAGGTCGAAGAAGTAGTCTTACAAGACACAGAAAAGGAGTACGAAGCTCCTGAGAAGATGGCGTCATGGTTAACGAAAGTGGCAAAATCAATTGAGCCTTTAAATGAATTTGCGTACATTCGAGAACGGTTACTTCAAAAAGCCGATTCCATATCAAACCGTTCATTTACAATCGCTATGTTTGGGGCTTTTAGTGCTGGTAAGTCTAGCTTCGCAAACGCTTTAATTGGTAATAAAATTTTCCCTTCTTCTCCTAACCCGACAACTGCGGTTATTAACAAGTTAACGAAAGTAATCGACCCATACTGTCATGGAGATGTGAAAATAGTATTTAAAGACGAGTCATCATTACTTCAAGAAGTAAACGAATTGTTGAAAACCAAAGGGTTTACGATGACAGAGCTCAACGAAATCGAAATGATAAAGCGTAAGATTGATCAAGATTCAACCCTTTATCAAACCCTTTCTATTTATGAAAAAGGAATTGCTTTTTGGTTGACACAAGATAAACTGGAACAAATCATATCACTTGATATGATGGAAGAATATGTAGCAAACGAAGAGAAATCGTGTGTTATTCAAGAAGCGACGATTTACTACGATTGCGAAGTAACGAAAAAAGGGATTACACTCGTCGATACACCAGGTGCAAGCTCTTTGCACCAACGACACACAAACTTAGCGTTTCAATATATTAAAGAATCGGATGCCATCATCTTTTTAACTTATTTTAATCATCCGTTTTCGAAGGGAGACGAACAATTTCTCCATCAGCTAGGTCTTGTGAAAGATTCATTCTCTCTTGATAAAATGTTTTTCATTGTCAATGCGATTGACTTAGCTGAAAATAACGAAGAGGCAGAAACGGTTAAAGAATATGTGAAAGAGCGACTTCTAACGCATCAAATCCGTCTTCCAAAACTATTTAATGTATCAAGTCTTGCGGTATTAAAAGGGGAAAAAATTCAACATGTCACAAATGAGTTCGCGCAATTTGAGCAAGCGTTCGATCAGTTTGTAAACCATGATCTCACTGAAATGATGATTCAATCAGGGAAAACGGAAATAAAACAAACTGTACATCATTTGAAAGATAGTATCCAACTATCCAAATTAGGAGAAAAAGAAAGAAAACAAAAGATTGAAGAATTGGATACATTGCAAAAGGAATATGCCTCAATTATCGAAAACACGGATGTGAAAAAAGAAGTCCTTCAGTTAGAGCAAGAAATTATCGAGCTTTATCACTATGTGAAACAACGTTTAACTTTTCGTATGTCCGATTTGTTTAAAGCATCTTATGAACCGAGTAAATTCGTTCAAAAGAAATCACATAAAGAGATTATCGATGAGTGCTTTGATGAATTTATCAATTCTTTAAATACTGCTTTTTTACAAGAGTTTAACGCTACGTCCGTTCGAGTTGAAAATTATATAAATCAGTTGTTGAATCAAACTTTTGATCAACTTTCAGAGCGTATATACGCCGTTCCTCTATCGAATCGTGAATGGGTACAATATGGAACGCCACAATTTGAGTCTAGCATGGTAGAGCTAATTCCAACATCGTTTGAAAAAGGACATAAGTTCTTTAAAAATGCGAAGGCATTTTTTGAGCAAAATGATCGGCAGAAGTTGTTCTTACTGTATGAAAATGAGCTCCCAGTCGTTTTCAGTCAATTAATTGAACAGGCAATTGGAACGTTTCACCATTATTACAAAGAAAAGCTGTTTGACTCTTGGAATGAATGCCAATCGAATGCTTTAAACGAAATTAGTGATTATGCCAAATCACGGAAGCAAACGTTAATGCAGGCTGATAATCATGAGCTTCTTGAACAGACATTAGAGGAAGTTGAACGTATTATCGGAGCGGAGAACTTTTATGAATGAGTTGTTAACGAAACTTGAGCGAACCTATGGGATCACTATTTTGTATGCGAGCGAGGTAGGTAGTCGAGCCTATGGCTATCACTTACCGGAAAGTGATTATGATGTTCGATTTATTTATCGCTTTCCGACGAATACGTATTTAGGAATTGAATCGTTCAGCGAGACTATTTCAACAAGAGAAGGACAAATCGAATGTCACGGCTGGGAGTTGAGAAAAGCCGCTCGACTTGGGAAGAAATCCAACCCTTCCCTCGTTGAGTGGCTAAAATCTCCAATAGTTTATCGCAATAGTAATCAATTTAAGGAACAATTTATAAGCATTTGTGAACAATCATACGAGCTATCAATATTAGTGCTTCATTATGAACAAATAATGAAAAAAAATATTGAGATTGCCCGTAAAAAAGGAAAGGCTAAACCGCTTATACATGCAGTTCGATCATATTTAGCTATTCAAAATATTACAGACATTCAGACGATTCCACCAATTGATCTTTTCGACTTAATTCAGGCAATAAACGAAAAGGGAAGTACGCTTGTAGATAATACCATCATTTCCTTTATTCAACGAATGAAAAATGTACGACAGTGTTCGTCGATTGAAATAGAAGAAGTCATTAGCTGTCTTGGGAAGTACAAATTGATTGAGTCATCAAAAAGAAGTGAAAAGGGACCATGTCAGTTTCAATCGTTCGTAGTGAATCAGTTAAAATGTTAAGGGAGCGGTTTTGATGGAAAAACGGTCTTATCAAGTCTGTGCCGCATGCATTCATTTCTCAATCGACAAAAGTGTAAAACCAATCACCTATTATTGTAAACGATTAGGGTACGAAACAAAGCCAACGTATTCGTTTTCTTGTTGGACGCCTAAACCAGAAGTGGTAGAATTAATGAGAAAGAGAGGTATCACATATGAGTGAAGTACATCAAGCCATAACAAAACATTCAAATCGCCAACACCAATTAGTTAAGACGTTTGTCCAATTAGAAGGGCAACGGGAAGCATACATAGAAGATGCTGTACAACGATGTAAGGAAGGACTTCCCTTTACTGTTGAAGGAATCAATCAAGTAACAGATGAAATCAACGCTCTAGCTAAAAATGGAATTGTTCCGACAAGAAAGCGTGTGACACCTGAAATGGTAAAAGAATATGTCGCAAGAAAATATGGTAACAATTAAGTATTTATGACCTGAATGCTTCGATTCCAATAAGTCATAATAAGGACTGTAGCTAATGAAAGGAGTCGAAGAAAATGGGTCGTACAAAAAATGCAAATGCGAATGCCAAACGTAATAACAATGCGAAAACGAATCAAAAATTCGTCTCATACGCTGCAATGGAAGTAGAAAAAATGAAAAACGAACCTTCGAAAGAGTGACATTTGTCACTCTTTTTTATTGTTACAGAAGGTTTAAGTTCAATAAAGTGTTAAAGGATTCTCTTTACAGTTTTTTTGGTGTTTAAATCCAAGCGCCATCAGCTCGGTTCGCTTCTGTGGCGACGGAAGCCTCCTCGCAGGTCCTGAATGCCCTTCGCCTAAGGACTTGCACTTTGCGCTTTTCATTACTTATTATGAAATCGAAACCCTTCCTAAATTACTCTACCTGTATGCTTAAGATATAACTTATGATATGCTAATAGGGGTTAACGAGAAAGACCCTATTTGAAAGGATTGTTGTTTTAGTATCGTATTTACACGATGTAATGGAGCAGAAGACACGTAACTTCTACGGGATGTAGAGAAAAACAAGTGTCTGTAGCACAAATGTCCAAAATTGATTTTAAAAATGTCTGAAAAAGCAACAATCTATACGAAAAAACGGAGCCGAAACTAGACAGTTCTACCCGCAGATAGCATGTGTTCCTAATGCTATGGTAAGAATCCAATTTACAAAGTGACTAAAATTACAATTATTTATACGAAAAAAAAGTAGTAAAGAAAACAAAAGGAAGTGTAAAAATGGCAAACAAATTATTACTAATTGATGGAATGGCGTTATTATTTCGATCTTATTTTGCAACCGCTATTCACGGTCGCTTTATGGAAAATTCAAAAGGAATACCGACAAACGGTGTTAACGGCCTTATAAAACACACGTTAACAGCAATTGATACATTTCGTCCAGATTATGTTGTATGCTGCTGGGATATGGGATCTAAGACGTTCCGAACAGAAATGTTTGAATCGTATAAAGCAAATAGGAATGAACCACCTGAACAATTAATACCACAATTTGATTTAGCTAAACAAGTAATTGAAGAGCTCAGGATTGAAAATGTGGGGGTTAAAAATTACGAAGCTGATGATTGCATCGGAACGATAGCAGAAAAGTACAAAGAAGAAATGGAGATTATCGTTTTAACAGGTGATCGGGATTTACTACAGTTAGTGGATTCAAGCATTCATGTTGCCATATTGCAAAAAGGAATTGGAAATTACGAAATTTTCACAGTTGATTCGTTTGTTGAAAAATATGAAATTCAACCGAAGCAACTCATTGATGTAAAAGCATTAATGGGAGATACGAGCGATAATTACCCGGGAGTAAAAGGAATTGGGGAAAAAACAGCTTTTAAATTAATTCGAGAATACGAAAACGTTGATCAACTACTCGAGCATCTCGATCATCTTACTCCATCTCAAAAAAAGAAAATATCTGCATGTCTTGAAGATTTACATTTGTCTCGTAAGCTCGCCGCTATTCATACATCAGTACCGATGAAAACACCTACGTTTACTCATACGTTTTCATTGTCACAAGATCAGTTAAATAAAGCCATTCAAAAGTATGATATCCGCGGAATCCAAACAAAAGGAATCCAGTTTTTACAAGAGGTCAGTTCGTAACTGACCTCTCACATCGTTAATTAGCAATTGCAATTCGACAGCGCTATGTAATGTTATCGCTTTGTGTTACTGTTTTTAGCGCGTTCTTCTAATTGTGATTGGGTCGTTTGTGAATCATCTGGACGGTCATAACCTTGTGGGTTTACACCTGGTGCTTTCTGTCCACGATTACGATTATTTTCGGTCGTCATTTGATCACCTCCTTTTTCGTTAGTGTGCATCAATTATTGGAGGTTTACTCTTAAAAGTTTTCGAAAGGAAAGGCATAATTGATGAAACGACAACGAGAGATAGCTTTGATTGAGTATATTCAATTTCTCGAATCAAAAGGTTTTAAATTTGATGAAGGTTTTTATGGATTTGTGCATTTTGGAAAAGGGTATACAAACGCTTCAGATTATGTTGTCATATTGGCAATTGAATGGACGTTAAAAATAAAATTGACATTCGATGGTGCTTTTTTTATGGCAATATTAGAATTATTTGTTAGTGAAAACGTAGAAACGAGAAAGCAAGCGGAACGAGTAGTTGAACATTTTCTAGTACAAATGAATGGTAACGATTAATTTAGGAGTATATCGTAAGACGCAAACAAGCATTGAGCGAAAGAGTTCTCAAAATGCTTGTTTTTTTATTGTTGCATTTAGATTTTAAATTGATGAAATAAGACAACAACGTGTAATAAAAAACCAACACCCATTTTGAGTGTTGGTGTGACGTCCTTATTTATTGAGATGAATTGCTTCTCGCGCAAGCTGATCAGCAACACGATTTTCTTTTGCTGGAATCCATTTGACAAAGCATAAATCAAACTGTTCCATTAACTTTAGCGCTTCAACTAAAAGCGACTTATACGGTTCTCGTTTCGCAAACTGCTTTGAAATTGCTTGATCTACCGCTTGCGAATCGGTTCTAATTGATAAAATCGAATAATTTCGTTCTTTAGCTATCTTTAATGCGTGAATAAGTGCTTGAAACTCAGCTTCATGATTGTTCATATTTCCTAGAGGAATTTTAAATTTGGAATCCTCTTGTACATTTTTAAAAAATATACCTGCACCAGATAGTCCAGGGTCTCCTTTACTTGCACCATCAATATAAACTTCGATCATTTCGTCTCCTCTCCACGATGCATGTTTTTTGCAATGTAAGCAAATGGGGTATCAAGTAGAGCAACAAGAAACTTTATGAAATAGGTTGTGATAAATATTTCAAGCCAAACGTCCATTGGAAAAACACCAATAAAAGCGATGGATGTAAAGATAAATGTATCAGTTAGTTGACTAATCATTGTACTTCCGTTATTTCGAATCCATAACTGATTTTCCTGTGGAAACTTTTTCTTAAAATATGAGTACAATAGTACATCTGTATACTGACTGACAAGATAAGCAAGAAGGCTTCCAACTGCAATTCTAGGCAATAAGCCGAAAATTGTGGCTAACGCCTCATGTGCAATGTCAAATTCATGAGGGATAAAGAACAGCACGACTTGCATAATAATGGTTAAGGAAATCAATGTGGAAAAGCCGAGCCAGACGGCCTTCTTCGCTTCGTCTCTACCGTACTTTTCATTTAAAATATCCGTTACAAGAAAGGCTGTGCCGTACATGATATTTCCTAAAGTGGCTGTGAGTCCAAAAAGCTCAATCGTTTTGACAACTTGTAAGTTTGCAACTACGGTCGAAAAGCCTAACCACACATAAAGGCCTGTTTTATCAAACCATTTGTAAAATAAGAGAACCATGATAAAATTGATAAATGCAAATCCAAACCAAATGACTTCATTAAACATGCTATAACTCCTTCATTTCCTACAATTTGAACGAATAGTATTATAACACATTTTGACGGGGTTGCATGGGGAAAGGGTGAATGAAATGGATGTAACATTGCACATCTTATATGAAAGTAAAACAGGTGAGAAGGTGAATTTCATTTCAGAAACCTTACCAATCGACCGAGCTGTACGAATAATGGATGACTTTGAAAAAACCGGCCGGGTCAAAGAAATGGAAGCGATAGAAGATAACGGGAATCAATGGACATTGAAGCAACTTCGGAAATTAAATGAGAAAGTGCAAGAAGAACCTCATCATCTCATTTGTTATTTTGACGGAAGCTTTGACAGAACACTACAAAAAGCGGGAATTGGTTTTGTCATCTACTATGAACAAGATCATGAACGATACCGTGTTCGCAGCAATTTGATAATACCTGAAGTTGAATCCAATAATGAGGCGGAATACATTGCATTTTACCATCTCGTTTCTGCATTAGAAGATTTAAATGTGAACGGAAAGAAAGTAGAATTTAAAGGAGATTCGCTCGTTGTATTAAATCAATTGGCTGGCGAATGGCCTTGTTATGAAGAGAGCTTTACGTACTGGTTGGATAAAATAGAAGAGAAAATAAAAGGGATGAACATTACCCCTATCTACACGACAATTAACCGGAAAGAAAATAAAGAGGCCGATCAATTGGCTAAACAAGCACTAAACAATCAAATCATTAATAGTAGAAAAAGACTATAAGATGAATCGGGGTTGGAAAGATTGAATAAGAAAGAAGTTTATGAACAAATAACAGAATTAATGGATGAATATTGTACAGAATGCTTATTAAAGCAACATTTTCGTAAAGAATATGGGAAAACATATGCCCACTCTTTTTGTATTAATCAATGTACTGTCGGGCAACAAATAAAAAAGATAGGGGAAAAATTAAAATGAAAATCCACTGATTCAATAGAACAGTGGATTTTCTTTGTGATTCTCATCGCTTTGCTTCTTGTAGTTGATGCTCACATCTCGTTAACTTTTGCTGCTGTTCTTCTAAAAAAGCCTCATCATAGTCATTAGAATATTCATTAAAAAGCTGCCTTGCATCTGCGATTGCATGTTCAGCTGATTGAATCAAATCTTTATCCATACTCATCGTCGCAGAACCGACCATCTTCTCTGCTGCATCGACAGCTACTTCTAATTGCTTCCGATTATTAAAACCGCCTATTGAATGATTATTCGTCACGTATTATTCCTCCTAAAACATTTATTCCTTCACTAATAGAATGTAAAAAGGGAAAAAAACTATTCAAAGTAAAAAAATTTACAATTTAAGCAGGAAAAATAGGGGGAAAGTTGAATTCGTATATACATAAATTAGTAAATTTGTCATAAAGATGAAAGGAGAATAAGGGGAATGGACAAAGACGCATTAAAAGACGAACTTAAACAAACATTTCAATCAATGGAAAAGGATATCAAGCATCTTGTCTTTATGGCGAAAAATCATGGCGTATTTAATCACATTGAGGTAAGTAGAGTTGAAAATAAGTTGAAGGAAAATTTAAAAGCCATAGAATACATCATGCTTACTGAACAAAGCAAAAAAGCCAAATAGGTGTTTAAAATGATAAGTAGCGAGAGAATTCTTGCTACTTTTTTAATGTAGGATGAACCCATACGAAAAGAGGCTACAAATCGCAGCCTCTTAATATCCATATATAATCACTTAACAATGATTAAAGTTTTACAACGTTTGCAGCTTGAGGTCCACGATTTCCTTCAACGATTTCGAAAGAAACTGCTTGACCTTCTTCTAAAGATTTGAAACCTTCACCTTGGATTGCAGTGAAGTGTACGAATACATCGTCTCCACCTTCAACTTCGATGAATCCATAACCTTTTTCGTTGTTAAACCATTTTACTTTACCGTTTTGTTGCATATTACTTTTTCCTCCTAATACTTGCACAAGCGTGCTTAAAAAATATTCATCATTTAACAGAATAAGGCGTCGAAGGCCTCATAAATCTTTAGAAGCTACGAAGTTATTCAGCTAAATGATGTCTTTAATATACACCAACAATTGCTGGAAAGTCAAGGTGATGTCAAACTCAACTGAAATTTTTGACTAATTTGAGTGACAACGCTTTCATCATTGATATTACAAGACAACGGTTGAATGAAGTTTTTCCTCATCACCTCCGCATTGGTACATCTTCGTCCCACTTATGTATCGAGTAGCAACTGTGGTCACTTCTATTTTGTTCCAAAATCTTCATTTACATACGAATAAAACTCATTCATTATAATAAGAGAATGGAAGGCAGAAAGGGGATTGAGTGATGTCAAAGTGGCATGAACAAGCGCAAAAGAAATGGGATGAGTTTGCAGAAGATTGGAATACTTCAAGTGAAAATATGTGGGAAAATGGAAGCCGAAATTCGATTATTCCGTTTTTCTCTCGTCATGTTCCGATTGGGAGCAACATTTTGGATGTCGCATGTGGTGATGGCTATGGTTCCAAAAAGTTAGCAGAAGGTGGTTATCAAGTTGTAGCCACCGATCTATCAACAAAAATGATGGAATTAGCAAATGAAAGGAATCAACATAAAAATGTAACGTACGTACAAGGGGATATGATGAAATTACCGTTTGCCAATCAACAGTTTGACGCATTGATGGTCATAAACGGTATTGAATGGACGGAAAAGCCGATTGATGCAATAGCCGAACTTGACCGAGTTGTAAAAAAGGAAGGTTTTATTTGTGCCGCTATTTTAGGTCCAACTGCGCATCCGAGAAAACATAGCTTCAATCGATTGTACGGAGAACAAACCATCATGAATACGATGATGCCGTGGGAATTTGTACAGCTTTGTGAAGAAGCGTATGGGTGGAAGTTGATTGCAAATGAGGGAGTTATGAAAAAAGGCATTACAAAAGAACTAACGAAGCAATTGTCATGGGAATTACAAATGGCATTGTCTTTTATGTGGCTTTTTTTGTTTCAAAAGTAAACAAAATTACATAAAAAATATACAAATAGAGGAACTGAACATGCAGTCGTTAAGTTAGGACATGAAATGAAATGAAATAATGCTTTTTCTCTTAAATAAAAAAGGTGGCGGCGTCTCCCAGGAGCAACGTCCTCCACCTTTTTGAAATTGTGAAAAACAAATTTGCGAAGTCTAAAAATTGTCTTTAAGAGAACGGATGTAATGAGTTGCGCTGTTTAACTGCATGAAGCCAGCCTGTTCTCGAATCAACTACAGTAAAATCTTTGGTCATGATAATTTGCGCCAAAAAAGGATATTGCTCTTTATTGCGGAATCGTAAATCAAAAATTTGTACTTCGATGACATCGTGGTGCTGAATTTCAATCATATAAGGAAACTGCGCATTCGCTAAAAAGTGCTTGGCATTTTGATTCTCTAAAGCCAACTTCATATAATCGCTTTTTCGTGATCCTTTTTAAAAGTATGGATCCAATTTATCGATTGAAAAAAAATAAGACCAACATTGAATTCCCGTTCTCTTTCGATGACAAAATCCCATACCCATGGGCGAATCGAAGGAGTGAGTGAATATCGAAGAACCGTATGGTCTTTAAACTCGTTGCGCTTCCTTACCAATAAATAGATGGCGTAACGAAAAACAATGTATAAAACTGAAAAGGCATAAACAAACAAAAAACCGGCTGAGGATGAACTCCTGCTATCCAGAGCAACAATCCTCCTAAATGAAGGAGGAAGAAGAATGGATCAAATAACGGAATAAAATTCAGGGGAATCCACTTATTAGTAAACGGTATTAAAGCCTTGGTTCCGTATGCATTCAGTACATCTAAAGCAACGTGCATGACTACGGCAATAAAAACCCAAACGATTAAATGAAATAGTGAAACGGCAGGGAAAAAGCCAAACAAGATGACTGAAATGAAAATCGTCCATAAAAATAGGGCAGGGATGGAATGGGAGACACCTCGATGATGCTCCACATACATTCCTTTTCCTTTGAAAATACGAATTACATAATCGAAATCAGGTGCATTCGACCCAACAACTGTTCCTAATATCACAACCTGTGCCAATTGAGGTTTCCTGAAATGGCAGGATCTAAACTCGCTAGCCCTCCAAGAGTTAGTCCAGTCACGAAGTGTGTGCTCGTATCCATAGTGTGCCTCCAAGAAGTTTATTGAAGACCACTTCATCCATTCAAAATAGCTTACAAGTTTACTGACGTAAGCATAAATTCCTTCTGCCTTTGAATTCGCTCTGATTCATTCACCATATCTTGTAATATAACATCTGCTGCTCTTCCGTGATGAAGAGCCTGTATGTTTGATTTCATCGTTTGTATTTCATCAGGGTTTTGAAGTAAAAAAGCAACGATATCTTCAATTTCATCCATTTTTGAAACAATTTTCGCAGCGCCTTTACGTTCGAAGTACTCAGCATTTTCTTTCTCTTGTCCAGGTACTGGTTTGTATAAAATAAGTGGAACACCTATAGCGGCCGCTTCACTTAGCGTTATGCCTCCTGGCTTTGTAATCATACAGGTTGCAATACGGAACAATTCATGAACGTTCTCGACAAACCCGAGTGCCTTTAACTTATGAGGATGTGAATTTGCTATCGGGTCAAGTTGTTCTTTTAGGGCTTGGTTTTTTCCACATACAACAACCGTTTGCAATTCATCATAATGTAAAAAGGATTCACATAGCTCTTTCACATTTTTTAAGACACCGTGTGCTCCAGCCATAATTAAAAGCGTTTTTTTATCCGGACTTAAATCGAATTTTTGATATAAAGAGTCGGTTGAAATGCATTGTTCAAATTGAGCTCGAATAGGTATACCGGTAACCAAAACATCATGAGAAGGTATTCCAAGTTGCAATAATTTTTGTTTGACTTCCTCACTTGCTACATAATACTTATCAATATCTGGATGTACCCAAATTTTATGTAAGCAAAAGTCTGTTAAAACGTTAAATGTTGGGATGACTCTACCTGTTCTCCGTCGATATTCAGGAACAACAATCATCGGAAACGTATTGATAATGAAGTCGGGCTGTTCACGTACTATGAGCTCGTGGAGACGGGAGTTCCCCATCTTATAATAAATATTCATGATGCGTTTGTTGTACATTTTGTCCACGCCATAATAAAACCACTTGTAAAATTCTTTTCCGAATGAAAAGCTTTTCAAATATAAGTATTTAGTTACTTCTGTTATGACAGGATGGGATTCTCGGTATAAATCGGAAACGACAACCTTCATCCCTAACTGCTGACAACGGTTTTGCAATGTTTTTGCCACTTGAACGTGCCCGTTCCCATATTTCGCAGTTAAGATAAGAACCTTTGGATTGCTCATCAATGTTACAATCACCTCTACAAAACGCCAACCTAGTATTCTATTTTTTCGGTACTCTAATCTTCTTCATTACGAAGAAAAACAGAGTCTATAACAACCGTAACATAAAAATATTATGACACTTTAAAGATTATTTAAAGGGAAAATGACAATTTTTCCTAATGTAAATAAATTATTAAAATTGTATAAAAAATGTAACAGAAGCTTCAAATGGTTAAATACTTTTGGCTGTTTGTTGTTTTATGATTACGATCTTCGTTTCCATCATAACAGAAGTTTCCTTTATTTGATAGTTATTCCCAAATGTAAGGCGTCTCTTGGTACACATAATAATTTAACCAATTCACAAATAGAAGATTGGCATGAGATCTCCACGTGTGAAGAGGGGATATAGAAGGGTCATCCTTCGGAAAATAGTTTTTGGGAACGGCAATTTTCAATCCTTTTGCTAAGTCGCGTTCATATTCTTCTTTTAATACGAAAGCATCATACTCGGGATGTCCGGTTAAAAAGATAAAGCGGCCATCCTTTGATGATAATAGGCAGATTCCTGCTTCTTCTGATGTGGATAATATTTGTAAATCAGCACATTCCTTTACGGCTTTTTCATCTATATCTGTATGTCTTGAATGGGGGGCCAAATAAATATCGTCAAAACCGCGTAACAATTTGCATGAAGTATCAGCAATAACATGTTCGTAAATACCAAAACATTTTTCCGGAAGTTTATACTTCGGAATAGAATAATGATAAAATAGTCCAGCTTGTGCACCCCAACAAATATGCAAGGTGGAAGTGACGTTTGATTTTGACCATTCAAAAATTTCAGTTAACTCATTCCAGTAATGGACCTGTTCAAATGGCAATGTCTCAATTGGGGCCCCAGTTACAATCATGCCGTCAAACTTTCGATGGTCAATTTTGTCAAAGGTTGTGTAAAATTCGTCTAAATGTTTTTTCTTCGTTGTTTTTGGTGTGTGAGTTTTTGGGCGTAAAAAGGTTATATTAACTTGTAATGGAGAATTACCGAGAAGGCGAAGTAATTGTGTTTCTGTTTTCTCTTTCTCTGGCATCAAATTCAAAATAATAATATTTAGAGGCCGTATATCTTGGCGATACGCACGACTTTCATCCATTATAAAAATATTTTCTTTTTCTAAAATTTCTTTTGCCGGTAAATGAGAAGGGATATTAATAGGCATCTTGACACCTCCAAGAATTCCTTCAAAATATTAATATTTCTAATTATAGAAAGTTCATGGTGATATTTCAATTTAAGTTTTGGTAAAATTGTGATATTAACGAGCAGAAAGAGGGTTATGAGATGGATACGAAAACAAAAGTGAAATCTGATATTGAAATTGCGCAAGAAGCAGAATTAAAACACATTAAAGACATCGCTGAATCCATCGGTATTCACGAAGATGAGTTAGAAATGTATGGGAAATATAAAGCGAAGCTGTCACATTCAATCTTTGATCGCCTAAGTACGAAGGAAGACGGGAAAGTCATCCTTGTGACTGCAATCAACCCGACACCAGCAGGAGAGGGAAAATCGACTGTAACTGTTGGCTTAGGCCAAGCGTTACATAAATTGAATAAAAAAGCGGTTATCGCCCTTCGTGAGCCTTCTTTAGGTCCTACGATGGGAATAAAAGGGGGAGCAGCTGGAGGTGGATATTCTCAAGTACTTCCAATGGAAGATATCAATCTTCATTTTACGGGGGATATCCATGCGATTACTACGGCGAACAATGCCTTAAGTGCCTTTATTGATAACCATATTCATCAAGGAAATGAATTAAACATAGATCCTAGACGAATTGTATGGAAGCGAGTGGTCGATTTAAACGACCGTGCTTTAAGACAAGTAGTGGTCGGTTTAGGTGGAGATAAAAATGGGGTACCGCGTGAAGACGGATTTGATATTACAGTTGCTTCTGAAATAATGGCGGTTTTATGTTTAGCGACGAGCTTGGATGACCTAAAATTACGCCTTTCAAATATAGTCGTCGCATACAATATGGACAATGAGCCAGTAACCGTTAAGGATCTCGGTGTTGAAGGTGCTTTAACGATGTTATTAAAAGATGCAATTAAACCGAACTTAGTACAGACAATCGAACATACACCAGCTATTATTCATGGGGGACCTTTTGCTAATATTGCACACGGTTGTAACAGTGTTATTGCGACTAAGATGGCTGCCAAGCTAGGGGATTATGTTGTTACGGAATCAGGTTTTGGAGCTGATTTAGGAGCTGAAAAGTTTTTAAACATTAAAGCTCGCACTGCAGGAATCAATCCAAGTGCGGTTGTCATTGTTGCCACAGTACGTGCCATTAAAATGCATGGCGGGGTAGCGAAAGATAACTTGAAAGATGAAAATGTAACTGCGGTAAAAGCAGGATTAACCAACCTTGAAAAACATATTGAGACAGTACAAGCATTCGGTTTACCGTATGTTGTAGCTCTAAACAAATTTGTAACGGACCATAAGACAGAACTCGATACCATTATGGAGTGGTGTGAAAAACATAACCATCCAATTGCGTTAACGGAAGTATGGGAAAAAGGGGGAGACGGCGGTGTAGACCTCGCTAAAAAGGTCATTGAACAAATTGAACAAAACGAATCGAAATATGCCCCATTATATGAAATTACAGATACCATTGAAGATAAAGTATTAAAAATTGCAAAATTTGTGTATGGGGCAAAAGATGTTGAATTTTCGTCCAAAGCGAAGCAACAAATTAATCTGTTTACGAAGTACGGATGGGATCAATTGCTTATTTGTATGGCAAAAACACAATATTCATTATCGGACAATCCGAAACAAATTGGTCGCCCGAACGATTTCACGATTACGATTCGTGAATTTAAACCGTCAGTTGGAGCTGGTTTTCTCGTTGCGTTGACGGGAGATATTTTAACAATGCCTGGCTTACCAAAAGAACCGGCAGCATTAAAAATGGATGTAGATCAAGAAGGAAAAATTCAAGGACTTTTCTAAGAGGAGTTATTCATGTTTGACCCAACAGCTTTTGATAATATGAAAACCTTATTAGAAGGCATGATTTACGATGATGATTTACATGGAGACATCAAAGTTATTAAAAGAGAAGACGTTGTCAATCTAGCGAGAATGAATCGCGTTTTTACCATTGGATTTAAGTTAAGTGGAAAAGATGTCGAAGCTTTAATGAAACTTGAAATGCAAAACAGTCAGCTTTATGAAGAACTACTCGGAAAAACGAAAGATCCGAGTTGTAATCTAGCGGTGTCGTTTCACTATCAAGATACACATCTTTTTCAAATCCAAACGAAACAAGAGTGGTTGGAACAATATTTGGAAAAAGAAGTAAACGTAATCGTTTCTTACAATCCTCTTCAAGAAGAGCGGGATTACAACATTTCATTCCTAGTTCCAATGGCAGAAGGATTGAAGGAAGACGAAATGGAGTTACTAGAAGTCATTTATGAAAAAATGATCGTAGCACTTCAACAATTTTAAGTCCAACCGGTACTTGAACATACTAGTCTGACACAAAAAGGGTGTTGCAAATGGTAACACCCTTTTTTCTGATCATTTTTAATAGTTATCCTGTTTTTGAATTTGAGCTCGTAAGCTCCTTACTTCGTCTTCTAAAAGATTTAATCGTTTATGTATACGGTAAAAAATTGGGATGTAGGCTATGATGATAATGAAAACCCAACCCATATTTCACACTCCTTTCTCTCCTTTTCATCCGATTGTATCATATTTTTTGAGGAAGAAGGGTGAGCGTGATATGATGGAAGAAACGCTTTTAGGAGATGAACAAATGAGTATCTATGATTTAACTTTCCGTACGAAAACGGGAGAGGAGAAATCGTTGTCGGAATATCGGGGCAAAGTACTACTCATTGTAAATACTGCAAGTAAATGCGGATTTACGCCTCAGTACGAAGAACTTCAACGATTATATGAAAGATATAATGATAAGGGACTTGAAATTTTAGCGTTTCCAAGCAATCAATTTATGAATCAAGAGCCTGGGACCGACGATGAAATTCAACAATTTTGTCAATTAAATTATGGGGTGACGTTCCCGGTTTTACCAAAAACGGATGTGAAAGGAGAAAACAAACATCCCATCTTTGAATACCTTACGGAACAAGCTCCTGGTGCATTAGGTACGAAAGCAATTAAATGGAACTTTACGAAATTTTTAATAAACCGAACGGGAGATTCCGTCAAACGCTTTTCTCCGCAAACAAAACCTTCTACAATGATTACCGAAATTGAACAAATGTTACAGCAATGATGGAAGGGAGAGAGTTTTATCAATGAAAATTGTCTCAATTGAACCTACGCCTAGTCCAAATACGATGAAGGTTACGTTGAACGAAGCATTACCAGCTGGGGATCGAAACAACTATAAAGAAGAAAACATCGATCAAGCACCAATTTTGATTCAGCAAATTTTACGTATTGACGGTGTAAAGGGAGTCTATCATGTTGCCGACTTTTTAGCCGTAGAACGAATTGCAAAAGTAGATTGGAAAACGATATTACCCCAAATTCGAGCTGTATTCGGTGAAGAATCGAATTCAGAAGCTGGTGGGCAAAATCAACTTGAAGATACATATGGGGATGTAAAAGTATTCGTACAAATGTTTCAAGGAATTCCGATGCAAGTAAAATTGACGGATGGAATGGAAGAAAGACGCTTTTCACTCCCTGAACGTTTTATGAACACCATCTTGGATGTACAAAAGGAAGCGACAAACGTCGTAATGGAACGCGAATGGAAAGAGCAAGGGGTCCGTTACGGTGAATTAGATGAAATTGGTCAAGAAGTAGTAGATGAAGTATCGGCTTCTTATCCAGATGAACGGTTAAAGCGACTTAAAGATCGGATTATTAACAAGGATATTACCCCGATTAAACGTGAATCATATACTGTAACCATGGAAATGTTAGAAGATGAAGACTGGCGAAAACGCTACGCTCACCTAGAGCAAATGAATCCGAAGCTTTCTGATTTACCTGTACTAGAAAAAGCCTTAACAGACGAGAAAATGTCCGTGCGCCGACTAGCTACGGTGTATTTAGGAATGTTAGAAGATAAAAGTGTGTTACCGTTACTTTATAAAGCGTTAAAAGACCCTTCCATGACCGTACGAAGAACTGCAGGGGATACAGCATCCGATTTAGGGTTTAAAGAAGCAATCCCAGAAATGGCAAATGCACTCCAAGATCGAAGTAAACTTGTACGTTGGCGTGCAGCTATGTTTTTATATGAAGTTGGCGACGAAAGTGCCTTACCTGCTTTAAAAGCAGCAGAGAATGATCCAGAATTTGAAGTAAGCATGCAAATTAAAATGGCCATTGAACGAATCGAAGGTGGCGAAGAAGCAAAGGGCTCTGTTTGGAAGCAAATGACCGAGATGCGAAAATCGGACGAATAATTGCGTTACATGCTAATTTCGTGTATTCTTTTTACTAGTTTAATAAAGAGGAGAGATGACGATGTCAATGGCATATGAAGAATATATGCGTCAGTTAATTCAACCGATGAGAACAGAATTAACGCAAGCAGGATTTCAAGAATTGCTGACAGCTGAAGATGTAGAAGCGTTTATGGAAAACGTTGAAGGAACGACTTTAGTTGTGATTAATTCCGTATGCGGTTGCGCAGCGGGATTAGCAAGACCGGCTGTCACTCAATCTATTATGGTGAATGACAATACACCGGACCAACTTGTAACGGTTTTTGCTGGTCAAGAGAAAGAAGCAACAGCTAAAATGCGTGAGTACTTCGTTGGCTACGAGCCTTCTTCGCCATCCATGGCCCTATTAAAAGGCAAGGAAGTTGTTCACTTTATTCCACGTCAAGAAATTGAAGGAAACACGATTGAAGGCATTATGGAAAATCTAAAAAATGCCTTTGAAGCGCATTGTAAGGAATAACGATTTCAAAAAAGGGTGCCTCGCATCCTTTTTTCTATTTTAAAGCATACATTGTTGCAATTAGGTTGTGAAAAGCTGGATCACTTGAAGTGAAAGGCAAAGAAGACGGTGCGGTTCGCTACTGGAGCAGATGTTCCGACAAACCGTTCCGTATAACAACCATTTTTTAGGGGATCGTTTTGGATTGAACTAAAAGGTATGACTATTTTTTGAATTCATGTGGTAATTGAGAGGGTTAGCGATGATCATTACGACAGCAGGTAGAACAAATGAAATGATTCGGCAATATACGAAAAATCTTGCAAAAGAGATTCAAATACCGTACGTAGAGAGAAATAAACGTTCTATTGAAGCATTACAGCAACAATTTCAAAAAGATGTGTTAGTCGTCGGGAAAGAACGACTGGAATACCATTCGTTAACGAATAAGGATCCCTTTTTCTTTCACCCCAATTCCGCTATGTTCCGCATTAAACGATACTTAAAAGGCGAGGAAGACCCTTTTCAACAAGTGACAGGACTAAAGAGTGGAATGTCGTTTTTAGACTGTACTCTAGGTCTAGGATCCGATAGTATTGCAGCAAGTTTTTTAGTAGGGAAACGTGGGAAGGTCATCGGTATTGAGAAAAGTGAAACGATTGCTCTTCTCGTTCAATATGGACTTCAAGCTTGTGAAACGGATTTACAGCCACTAAATGATGCGATGAGACGAATCAATGTTGTACATGAAGACCATCTGACTTATTTGAAAAAACTAGAAAACGAATCTTTCGATGTCGTTTACCTCGATCCGATGTTTCAAGAAACGATTGATACATCTCAAGGGCTCTCAGGCATAAGGCAATTTGCTTCGTATGATGACGTACACGAGGAAGTAATGAAGGAAGCGAAACGAGTGGCGAAAAAAAGAGTTGTATTAAAAGATCACTTTCGTTCCAAGCGATTTCAAACATTTGAACTAAAGCAAATGGTTCGGAAAACGTCAAAGTTTCATTATGGAGTTTGGGAAAAAAAGTAGAGTAAACAAGGAGATAGCGGAAAACATAATGATGGGAGGTGTTAAGATGGCTAAACGCAAAAAAGACCCATCAACAATCGGCCTTTCATCTTCACAAGTTGAAGGTCAAGGGACGACAACATTTGAAACAGGAGTTAAAAAAGACTCTGCCCAAAAAAAGCAAAAGCGCTCGTAAAGGAAAAACTCATGGAATGAACACATCCATGAGTTTTTCTTTTTGGCTGTTTTCGTATAGATTGTTGCTATTTCAGGCATTTTTAAAAAAGAACTCTGGACATTTCAATCCAAACACTTGCTTCAATCAACATCCCTCAGGAGTCATGTGTCTCCCGCTCCGTTACATCGTGTAAATACGATTTTGGACAATGTACTAAGTCAACAATGCTTTAGAAAAGAGCCTTCTTTCTTTATGTAAAAAATAATCAGTAATACTTCGAGATTAATCCGTAATTTCCATCACAATTAAATAAGCGAGTGTGATGAAGCTAGCGACAACAAATAATGATTCGTACATGCTATTCCCTCCCCATCAGTTCTTGCCCTCTTATTTTACCCTTTTTAACGAACTTGTAAAAGGGGTGTAAAGAATTCAGGTTAGGTTTTAAGCAAATATTCATATATCTTTCAAAATTGTATGATAGAATAATAAACAAATAGAAGAGAAAGAGGAAGAAAAATGAATAAGTGGGTTAGGAAATCACTCGTTGCATTATTTACGATTGCGACGTTTGGTCTCGTGACGCCTCCTGCTGCGCTTACTGCGGATGAGAACTACCCAAATACCTCTACGCATTCGCAAGAATCATCTGAATCTACGTTAGCGAATGTAGTAGTTTCAGAATCTTTCGAAGAGCAAAAACATGAAGACTTTGCTCATATTATTTTGGAACAAGCGAAACTCCAATCGTTCGAAAAATTTGGTGGGAAGATTGGGCCACAGATTGAAGAAGAGTTCAACGCAGTCATCTTTCCGAAAATGGAGGAGGAAATCCATACGTTTTTGCAAGAGGAGGAACACTTTGACCAACTCGTGTTATCCAACAATCCATCAGGTGGAAGAGGAGAGAAAATTTTTCATCTTTACGATGAAAAAACAGGACAAGATTTATTACGATTCCATGTTCGCATTGACCATCCACCTCAAGAAGGATATTGGTTTAATTTTCATTATCATACTTACCATGATCACTTTTCAACACATTATGAACTCGGATCGATATTTTGGGATTATAACACACCACCGAAATGGATGACACATTAAGAAATGGAGTGAAAAGGATGAACGCCTACACATTGCAAGAGATGGTGAAGAAATCAAAGGAAATGCTTAATGAAAGAGGGGTTCAAATCGAAGACATTGCGAACATCGTTCTTCAGCTTCAAACGAAATACATACCTGATTTAACATTGGAAGAATGTGTTGAAAACATTGAACGTGTCTTGAATAAAAGGGAAATTGTTCATGCTATTCTTACTGGGATTGCATTGGATCAATTGGCAGAACAAGGGCTTTTACCGGAACCGCTACAACAGTTAGTTGAAAGTGACGAGCCATTGTATGGTATCGATGAAATCATTCCGCTTTCAATCATAAACGTTTATGGCTCGATTGGCTTTACGAACTTTGGTTATTTAGATAAAGAAAAATTCGGTATTATTAAAGATTTAGATTTGAAGAAAGATGGACAAGTTAATACGTTTCTAGACGATTTAGTTGCTGCTATAGCGGCGGCGGCTGCAAGTCGAATCGCTCACCATCATCAAGACGAGCAAGATCGTAAGCAAAGCATAAAGTTCATTGGTTAGAATAATAAACAATGATTCTATTAAAGAGGCTGTCTAATAGTTCTTTAAATAGAATAAAGGTAGCGAAAAGTAGTTTCTATATCTCCAATTGGTTTTGATCGAAAGAATGGTCGCCGCAACTCCTGCGGGAACAGCACGAGACGAAGACCCCACAGACGAGCATGCGAGTCGAGGAGGCTGAGGCCGTGCCCGTGGAAAGCGTCCGCCATCGGATGAGATTAATCGAATTTAATTTATGATAAAAGAGGGACTGTGCTTTTGGGCAGCCCCTTTTATTTTTTTCCTTTATTTTCTTGAAAGTTTGTCAAATCGTTTTTGGTAGAATAATAGATAAGAATACGAGGATAAGGGGGCTTCATATGAAAAAGACTGGATTCATTATCCTTATCTTATGTTCAGCTCTCCTATTAATCGATCAAGATGAACGATTCCCAATTGGAATCCCACTTTCTGAATATACATTTAAGCAATTTAGCCATCCATTTACTCCACACACTGTAAGCAATCTTATTTATGTACCTTACGAGCACTTTCCTGAAGAAGAAGCGATAAACATGATTCAACATATTAGTCAGATTCATACCTCAATATTAGTAAAAGCAGAAGAGGCTGGAATCAAAATAAAACTATTCCAAGGAAAACTAACGGATCAAGCTGAAATGTTAACACTTAAAGGAAAGCTTCCGAGAGGATACTCTAAAGCAGACCCGAGCTGGGATTTCGTACCTGGAATAGGTGGAGGCAAAATTGTTTATGCGAAAATTGGTCATAGTGAAATGGGGAAAGGACATGGATCAATTGCACTCGAACTTCATGAGTTCGCACACTCGTTAGATAAATATGTTTTCTCGTATGTGCGGTTAGACCCATTATTTTTAGCTGTATGGCAAGAAGAAGCGACAACACTCTTCCCGAATCATTCTTATTTTCATCGTTTTCCTGAAGAGTATTTTGCTGAAAGCTTTGCCTTGTATTATAAGAGTGATGAATCACGCACTTATTTGGAATCGAAGGCCCCTTTAACTTTTGAGTATATGGAACAGCTAATATTGAACATTGAAAACATGTGATATTCTAACGCGACTTTGTTAAAATGGATAGAGATTGTTGACTGACCGTTGCCATTTTTAAAGAGCACGTTTTCAGTCATGAAGAGGGGAGGCGCTTTTTGTAAATGATTGTTGTGAGTAGAATGAGACTTTATTTCGTTCTTTTTTCCACAACGTAGATTACAAAAAGTAGCCTTTTTTATGTGAAGCGAAGGAGTGAAGTAGATGGAGCATCCTGAGTATGCTTACTTGGATTTATGTAAACATGTTTTAAAGAATGGAATTAAAAAAGAGGACCGAACAGGTACTGGTACAATTTCAACGTTTGGTTATCAAATGAGATTTGACTTACAGAAGGGTTTTCCGCTATTAACGACAAAACGTATCCCTTTTCGGTTAGTGGCGAGTGAATTGCTATGGTTTTTAAAAGGGGATACGAACATCCAGTATTTATTAAAACATAACAATAATATTTGGAACGAATGGGCGTTTAAAAATTGGGTGGAAAGCGATGAGTATAATGGACCGGATATGACGAATTTCGGTATTCGGAGTCAACAAGACTCTGAATTTAATACCATTTATGAAGATGAATTGGAAAAATTCAAAGAGCGTATTTTAACAGATGATGAATTTGCCCAAAAATATGGCGAACTTGGTCCTGTATACGGAAAGCAATGGCGTGCATGGGAAACAACTAAAGGAGAAACGATTGACCAAATTAAAGATGTCATTGAGCAAATAAAGGTGAATCCGAACTCACGTCGTTTAATCGTATCTGCATGGTCACCTGAGTTTGTTCCTTCGATGGCATTACCTCCATGCCATACGATGTTTCAATTTTATGTGTTGGATGGAAAATTAAGTTGCCAATTGTATCAACGTAGTGGAGACATTTTCTTAGGAATTCCGTTTAACATCGCAAGTTATGCACTTCTTACACATTTAATCGCGCATGAGTGTGGATTAGAAGTAGGGGAGTTTATCCATACGCTAGGAGATGCGCACATATATTTAAATCACATCGATCAAGTGGAAACACAATTGAAACGAAATCCGAAAGCATTCCCGAAACTTACGTTAAATAGTGAGAAGAACTCAGTATTTGATTTTGACTTAGAAGATATTCAATTAGAGGGATATGATCCCCATCCAACAATAAAAGCACCCGTTGCGGTGTAATAGGAGGCGAATGTCGTGATATCGCTAATCGTTGCTATGGATAAAAATCGCCTAATCGGAAAAAACAACGATTTACCGTGGCACTTACCTGCTGATTTAAAATATTTCAAGGAAGTGACGACCGGCCATAAAATCATCATGGGTCGTAAAACGTTTGAGTCGATAGGTAAACCGTTACCTGGAAGAGAAAACATCATATTAACATCAAATCCATCTTATTCGGTAGAAGGATGTACGGTTTATCATTCAATTGAACAATGCTTAGATCGCATCCATTCAGATCAAGTAGCTCAATTTTTTGTGATTGGGGGATCGGTTGTCTTTCAAGAGTTTCTTCCTTACGTTTCACGCCTTTACATAACGGAAATTGAAGGAGAGTTTGATGGAGATACGTATTTCCCTCCGTTACGAAAAGAAGAATGGGTTCTTAAATCGGTGAAAGAGGGAGTTGTAGACGACAAAAATCGCTATCCACATCGATTTGCTGTTTATGAGCGAAAAGAAAACTAATCATGAAAAGTGTTAAAGGTCAAACAGATCTTTAACACTTTTTTAGTTTAAAGCACAAAGTTGCTCTTAAGATGAAGAACTTAAAGGGAAAGGAGAATCAATTATGTGAGTAATATTCCAATTGAAAGGGCTCAAAATGGATAAAATTTGATATTTTTTTGTAAAAAATATCAATGAACTCTTTATTTTTAGAAAATTCGTGTTATAATGTACAAATTAAAAGACACGTGTAAGGTAGGGGTGTACAATGAAGCAATTGACGGATCAAAACGTAACTGTACAAGTTGAAGATATTTTGAAAGCTCATCAAGCAGTAAAGGATGTAGCCATTCATACACCTTTAGAAAAAAACGAAACTCTTTCGGAAAAATACGAAGCGAATGTTTATATTAAACGTGAAGATTTACAAGTTGTTCGATCGTTTAAAATTCGTGGAGCTTATAATAAAATGAAACAGCTAACGAAAGAAGAAACAAAGAATGGTGTTGTTTGTGCGAGTGCAGGTAATCATGCTCAAGGCTTTGCCTATTCGTGCGAGGCGTTAAATATTCATGGGAAAGTTTTTATGCCAACAACGACACCAAATCAAAAAGTAATGCAAGTAAAGCGCCATGGGAAGAAGATGGTGGAAGTCATTTTATTTGGTGATACGTACGATGATGCTTATAAAAAAGCGCTCGAATGTGCTGAAGAAGAGCAAAGAACGTTTATTCATCCGTTCGATGACTTTGATGTTATTAGCGGTCAAGGTACGACGGCTATTGAAATATTAAATGATTGTGAAGAACCGATTGATTATTTGTTTGCGAGTATCGGTGGCGGCGGGCTCCTATCAGGTGTTGGAACGTATTTTAAAAGTGTGTCACCTTCCACTCAGTTGATCGGAGTTGAACCAGAAGGAGCACCATCCATGAAGAAATCATTAGAAGCAAATGAAGTTGTTACACTTTCAGAAATTGATAAGTTTGTAGATGGAGCAGCTGTCCAACGTGTTGGTGACATGCCATTTTCCATCATATCCGAGCTAGTCGATGATATTGTTCTTGTGCCAGAAGGGAAAATTTGCACGACAATCTTGAATTTATATAATGAAAATGCCATAGTTGCCGAACCTGCAGGTGCGTTACCGATTGCGGCACTTGATTTTTACAAAGAAAAAATTAAAGGCAAAACGGTTGTATGTATTTTAAGTGGTGGGAATAATGATATTGGAAGAATGCAAGAAATTAAGGAGCGATCCTTATTGTACGAAGGGTTACAACATTATTTTATTGTTAACTTTCCACAGCGTGCAGGAGCACTGCGTGAATTTTTAGATGAAGTTCTAGGTCCATCAGATGATATTACACGATTTGAATATACAAAGAAAAATAATAAAGATAGTGGACCAGCATTAGTTGGAATAGAGTTAACAAATCGTGAAGATTACGTGGGACTCATCGAACGAATGAAACAAAAAGGATTCCCGTTTAAAGAAGTGAATAAAGATAGCAATCTATTTCACTTACTCATCTAAAGGAGGAAAAACTCTTTGTGTGGACGATTTACATTAACAGTTGATCCGACAGAATTGGCTCAATTGTTTGCCATTAACGAATTTGTGGCGGATGCTTATGAAAAAAGCTATAATATTGCTCCTTCACAAAAGGTATTATCGGTCATTGAATCGAAAGGAAAACGAAAAGCCGGCCTGCTGCAGTGGGGGCTTATTCCAAGATGGGCAGACCCGACAAAAATGAAACCATTTATTAATGCTCGAAGTGAAACATTGAATGAAAAACGAAGCTTCCGCCATTTAAATCGAAATCGATGTGTAATATTAGCGGACAGCTTTTATGAATGGAAAAGGGAAGATGGGAAAAAGAAGCCCATTCGGTTTATGTTCAATGACGGCAAACCTTTTGCATTCGCTGGGCTTTGGGATCGATATCAAAGAGAAGGGCAAACAGTGTACACATGTACGATTATCACAACACCACCGAATCAACTAGTCGAATCCGTGCATAATCGGATGCCTGCTATCTTAGATGAACAAACGATAAGCGAATGGCTTTCGCCTGAAAATAGAGAATGGAGTCAATTGCAAGCTTTGTTAAAACCATATGCAGCAGAAAAAATGAAAAAGTACGAAGTTTCCTCCATTGTAAACTCTCCAAAAAATAATTCGGTAGAGTGTATTAAACCTCTTTAAAAAATTTTTAAAGTGACAAAAATCTACATACTTCGTTGAAAACATTCGGTATAATAAAGGAAACGGGTTAAAAAAGAGGATTGATAATTTGTTATTAAAAAGCCTAGAGTTCAAAACGAATAATGGACAGAAGGTGAAAATTATTGACATTCCAGTATTGGAGGAAGATAGCTCTTACCGTTTCATGATTACGATTCGACTCGAATCGTTTATTCGGACCATTGATAAGGAAGTAAGACCGAAAAATGTATATTCATTCAAAGAGTACTTAAAGAAAATATTAAAATGGCCCGATTACGAAGCAATTTATCAGCCGCAAATTTTACAGCATAATGCATAAAGGAGCGATTGGAGGCTCTGTTTAGTGAAATTCGTACAATACTTTAGAAGACGAAATCAAAATGGTTTCGTCTTTTTTTGTTTTAGATGCGACCCTTTCTTAATGGCTCTTTTCTAAATGATTATTACTTTTAATGTGTATAAAATACATTGTTGAGAATCGTCTTTCCCATTGTATGGAACTACATGACTTATGGGATGTAGGGAAAAGAGCGAGACATCAAAGGAGGCGCATGCCGAGGGGGGGCGGCTTCTTCCCCGCGAAAAGTAAGTGCCTGTAGCGCATTGTGAAAAATTCATTTTAAAGATGTCTGAAAAAGCAAAAATCTAAACAAAAACAGCCTTCGATGAAAAAAATCTTTGAAAGAATTTTTTTGATTGGAAAAAGTTATTATTTATTGAAAAAAGGTAAATATTTGTTATAAAACGATAAATAGTCATGCTAAAATTTGGATAATAAGTTGAGGAGGGGTAAATTTATGAAGCATATTACAACGACCTTTTTAAAGCTGACATTGTTCACGATTGGGTTAACAATACTGACTTTGAGCATATTTTGGTTACCTTGGTTGTCTGAAAACACTGTAAATATGTTTCCAGAATATTCTCATCTACAATATCCTGTTTTGATGGGTATATATGTAACGGCTTTACCGTTCTTTTTTGCATTGTATCAGGCTTTTAAAATTTTAAAGTATATTGAGGAAGGGCGTGCCTTTTTGGAATTGTCTGTACAGGCTTTGAATTATATCATTGTTAGCGCAATTGCTATTAGTATCTTATATGTATTTGGAGCAATTATTTTAATATCTCAAAGTGCTTTACATCCTGGGATAGCAATAATGGGTATACTAATTGTTTTAACTTCCTTTGTAATCGCTGCTTTTACTGCGATTCTACAAAAATTATTAAAAAGTGCCTTAGATATTAAATTAGAAAATGAGTTGACAGTTTGAGGGGAAAGCAATGCCTATAATAATTAATATTGATGTAATGTTAGCGAAAAGAAAAATGAGTGTCACAGAGCTATCAGAAAAGGTTGGTATCACAATGTCAAACCTTTCGATTTTGAAAAATGGAAAGGCAAAAGCAATAAGATTTTCTACATTAGAAGCAATTTGTAAAGCTTTAGATTGTCAACCTGGTGATATCCTTGTTTACGAAAGTGACTTGGACAAGTAAATAAGCTTCTCGTTCAATCTTTATGAAAATATTAAAAAAGCTTGGATTTATTCCAAGCTTTTTTAACCTTTATTAAGCAAAAATAGTTTATTTAAGGGATGTGGCATTACTAACGATTGTTATGCTACAATATACAATTAAACTTCAGGTGTAGGTGTTGGCTTCGCGTAGCCATTTTCATAGCGATTATCAATTTCTGAACGAATTTCTTTCACAGATTTTCCTTCCTCATATAAAACGATTGAATTTGCCGCAATTTCAAGACAGACATTACATTTTGTCCCGTGATCATCCCAAACAATTTCACCATTCTCATTTATTTCATGTACAAAGCATTCAAAATTATCACGGTGATTAGCGGATTCCGCACAACCGCAATAGCAAGGAATGGATCGAAGAAGTTCCTCATGCTTGGCAGCTAAACGATAAATCGTTTGTACTTGTTCAGGTTGATGGTCAAGAAATGTTGGCAACTCATCAACGGATACGGTAACTTCTCTTATATCTCCATTTGATAAATGGGTTATATGACTAGAATCATCATGATTTTGTTGACATCCGGTTAATAATGTAACGGAAAGAAGTAAGGATGAAATAACAATTTTCTTCATTAGGATCACCTATAATTCATATTTTTCTCACAAATATACTTTATCATAAAACGGGGAAAAGAAAATACGATTTATTCCGTGAAATTTTTATGAACGAAATCGAAAAACTTTCATTTTGTACCAATTTTTTGCTAAACTTTTATCAGAAATTCAATTAAGAAAGGTGTACATACGATGAAAAAAGGTTTAAGCGTCATCGCGTTTTTCATGCTCATTTTCCTAACTGCTTGCGGTGGGGGAGGAAAAATTGAAGGTGCTCTCAATTATGAAGTCGAACCCTTTACGTTTACAAACCAAAACGGAGATTCAGTTTCGCTAGAAGATTTGAAAGGGAAAGTATGGATAGCTGATTTTATTTTTACAAACTGTGAAACGGTTTGTCCGCCAATGACAGCGCATATGACGAAGCTGCAACAAGAAGCGGAAGAAGCGGGTGTAGATGTTGAGTTTGTTTCGTTTAGTGTTGATCCTGAAGTCGATACGCCCGAGAAATTGAAAGAGTTTGCTCGTAATTATGATTTATCATTTGATAATTGGCATTTTTTAACGGGTTATGATCAAGAAACGATTGAAGAATTTGCTGTTAGTAGCTTTAAAGCCATAGTTCAAAAACCTAAAAATAACGATCAAGTGATTCACGGGACGAAATTTTATGTAATTGATCAAAATGGAGTTGTTGTAAAAGACTTTAATGGGGTTGAAAATACTCCTTATGAAGAAATTATAAACGTTGTAAAGGCATTACAATAAAGGCTAAAGAATTGGCTCAAACAAGGCATGAGTACAACGGATACTCATGTCTTTTTGGTATATATTTGAGTTGGAATGTAAAACAATCCACTTTGAAAATAGGAAATCAAAGTGGATTAAGGGATAAAGATTTATTGGGGACCTTTATTAGTATCGCTTGGACAAAACTACAAACGAAATAAAAACGGTAATGATGACGGAAGTTGCTAACAAACAGACCGTCTGATAACCATTTAGCTCAAGCAGTTGAAATTGAAACAACAACATAACAATAACCATATATCCTAAAGTGAAAAAATAACCAAGGTAAATCCCTTTTTCTCGAATTGTTTTAGCTCGTTCGTCATTTTCTTTGAACTGAGGAAATAAATATGATAAGCAAAAACACATTACAGTCATACCTATAAAAATAAGCTCATGTCCAACGAAGAATGTCCCAGTTGAAATCGTGGAGTAAGTTATTAAAATACTGTAAAATAAAAAGATAATACCACTAATGAAATAGAATCTTCTTCCAGATTTACTGCTCAAATTCATTTTAATCCCTTCCCATCTTTTATGTTTACCGAAATATTTTCATCTTCTAACAAAAACACATTCTCAACGATTGTGTTAAAGCACCGGGCTATTTGAATGGCGAGAGGTAACGAAGGGTTGTAACGTCCCTTTTCAATAGAAATAATAGTTTGACGTGATACACCTAACATCTCGGCCATTTGTTCTTGAGAAATTCCTTTCTCTTGTCTTAACTGTTTCATCCTATTTTTCATATGAGGAATCCATCCTTTCTATCCACATTATAATGTAAAGGAAACTTTACTGTAAAGGATGCTTTACATGGGAGGCGTTATAATTACTTCAACAAAATTTCAATGTTCGTTATAAATTTTTATAAAGATTATTGGAAAATGAATAGGGGAATAAGAATAATAGTTGACGTTTGAAATCATTCATGTAAAATTTTTCATAACATGAATTATATTAATAATAGTGCTCGTATAGCAGGTGATACGTTTTGAGGAAAATATCTTTTTTGCTGATTCTATTACTTTTAGTAGGGTGTAGCACAATAAAAGTTCAGCAATCACCTTATAAACAAACTGGTGTTCAAGATAAACCATCCATAACGACTACAGTAGCTGAACAAGAACTTCATCTTGTAGGGCTCGGTGACTCTTTAACACAGGGGGTCGGGGATGAAGTCGAGTTGGGGTATTTAGGGAGAGTAGAAGAACGTTTGGAACAACAATACGGCAAGGATATATCGATTGCTAATTTCGGAAAAAAAGGCGACAAGACAACGAATTTATTGAAAAAGCTCAATAATGAAACGGTCCAAAAAGAAATCGAACGTGCTGACCTCATTTTTTTAACTATTGGTGCGAATGATATTATGAAAATAGTTCGTAAAAATATTTTTTCGTTGACGTATGAGCCGTTTGAAGAGGAACAGAAAAATTTTGAGACACGATTTGAGGAAATCATTCAAGTAATCCGAACGCATAATCCATCCGCGCCCATCTATTATGTCGGTCTTTACAATCCTTTTTTCCTTGCATTTCCTGATTTCCCCGAAATCAATTTAATTATTGAACAATGGAATGAAAGTGCCGAACATATTTTATCTAAGGATAATAATGCAACGTTTATATCCGTTCAACAAATTTTTGAAAATGAAGAAGAACCGTTATTGTCGCAAGATCACTTTCATCCGAATGAAAATGGTTATTCCATGATAGCCGAACAAGTATATCAAGCATTAATCGAAGATAGGAAGATGTAAGATGAATCGTTGGAAAATAAGTTTTCTCACTTTACTTACCATTAATATTGTAGTTGCTTTTTTTGTTCTAGTTCTCGCTTTTCTACCTGTTCAAAAACCCGTAAATGAAAAAGTCGAATATGAGAAAGAGGAGTATGCGAGCTTTCTTGTTCATAGTGATAAAGAAACGATGAGTAGACTTGTGAATCAATTTCTTGCAAAACAAGCAAATAATGAACCGCTGTCGTATTATATTGAGATAGAAGAAGATGTAAAGTTATACGGTACATTACAAGCATTCGGTAGGGACTTGCACGTAACGATCTCGTTTATTCCGAGAGTAACGAGTGAAGGGGATGTTGTTTTATCGGTTCACGAAATGTCAGTCGGAAAACTTGCGCTTCCTATTTCTTACGTTTTAAATTATATTCAAAAGCATTACGTACTGCCGAATGAAGTATCTATCGATGCGGATAAAGCGCAAGTATACGTCAATTTAACAGATATTACTCTCCAAAATAACTATAAAATTAAAGCGGGTAAGATAAATTTAGAAAAAGATGAAATCTCCGCTGAATTACTAATTCCGTATGAAAATCAAACAGACCCTTCCAACTAAGTGGGAGGGTCTGTTTATGTTTATTGGTACAGAAAGTTTTTTGGTGTCTAGCTCCAAGCGGCATCAGCTCGGGTCGCTTCGGCCCTGCTGTGGCGACGGAAGCCTCCTCGCAGATCCTCCATCGCCCTTCGCATAAGGACTTGCACTTTGCGCTTTTTCTGTGAAAATAAACATTACCTATGGGCTGAATGATCGATCATGATAGGTAGATGCTAGAAAGAAAAAACCCCGGGGAGGATAAATTTTCATGTCCGGGGTGTGAGTGTAAAATCATGTATGTTTCTTATTTAGGTTGTAGTCGGAAACATTGTTGGTTTACAACGCTCAAGACACTTGCTATCCATTCCATCACTAAGGAGTCAAGTCTGATCTTTGAATAGATTGAAGATCTACCTTAATAAAAGCCTTTATTTAAAATGAATGCGTAGCCCTTTTGGGTAAAAGTTTTTCATTGTTCCCTTTGACTCTTTTCCCCACCCAATGGAAAGGCCATCTATGAACAATAAAGTCCAACCGCGATCTTCACCGGAGGATAACGTTTCACCACGCATGTACTTTTTCCACTCATTTTCCGTTGCACGCATAGTATAGGATGATTGAACGTCTTCTTTGCTTAAATAAAGCGCAAGATGATGACTAGGTTCAAATCGATTTTTTTTGAACTGTCCAAGGTGGAGGCCTTTGCGAATCACTTTTAGCGAATCGAAAGATGGACAATGATCAGGTAATAAAAACAAATGATCTTTATGAAGATAAAACATTCCTTCAAGTTTTCTCGTAAGTGTTTTTTGTTCAAAAGTTCGATAGTCTTTTAAGTCTTTTTCTTTTACATTTCCGCGCTCAAATTTGACATTTGAAGACCAATCGGTTCTGTCCTCTTTTTTCAACTTCACAACAAAATGACCTTCCCCACGCATTAAATGAGGCCATAGTCTCACGCTTTTTTCGAGAGCGGTGGTTAGATGTTGTGTCCAATCCACTCTCCCTTTTGATGTACCTCTTATCGGGTGGACATCCACTATGGACATATCTGTATATTCGTTTATAAACCATTCTATTACTTGCTCATTCTCTTCGGGGGAGAATGTACATGTGGAATAAACGAGTTCTCCACCTGGTCGAAGCATCTGATAGGCATGTGAAAGAATACTTTTTTGAGTAATTGAGCATTGAATAACATGATCTTCGCTCCAAAAACGAATGGCTTCCTCATCTTTTCGAAACATTCCTTCACCTGAACAAGGAGCATCTACTAAGATTTTATCAAAGAAATGTTCGAATGAGTTCGCTAGCCTTTCAGGTGTCTCATTTGTGACGACAGTATTCCGTAGGCCAAACCGTTCGATATTTTCCGCTAATGCCTTAGCCCTTTTCGGATGAATTTCATTCGAAATTAAAAGTCCTTCATTTTCCATCATTGATGCTAGTTGAGTTGATTTTCCTCCAGGAGCTGCACATAAATCGAGTACACGATTACCTTTGTTTGGGTTAAGTAGTTCTGCTGGCAGCATAGCGCTTGGCTCTTGAATATAGTAGGCACCAGTGAAGTGCAATGGATATTTACCCGGCTCGGCATCACTTTGTTCAATCCGATATCCATTTGAGCAATGCGGAATGGCTGCGAGTGGATAAGGAAAGTAATCTTCAAACCAGCTTTTCTCTACTTTTAATGGATTTAGACGTAAACCGATGGATTTCGGTTCTTGATACGATTCGAAAAACGGGTGAGCATCCTCATTTAGTAAACGTGTCATTTTATCTACAAATTCTGTCGGTAACATGCTGTTAATCTCCTTTCATTCCTCATTATTATAGCGAATTTTGTCAACAGAAGGTAGGAGATACAGCTTGACGATTTCCAAAAAATAAGGGAAAATAAGATGAACTTTTATAAAAAGGTTGTTGTTTTCGTTTTGTGATAGGAGAAAGAAGGAGTCTATTTTTAAAAGAAGCAACATGACAACCTTTTTCACTTACGATTGTTATTCGTGAAAAAAAGAGGGTAAACTCGTTCATAAGTAGTTTTTACTTTTACTATGTACTCCTTTTGCTGATTTGTTTATGAAGGGGGATTAAATATGAAGAAAATTTGGATGGCAGGAAGTATTCTATCATCATTGATTGCCGTATACTTTTTAAGTTTGGCGTATAAAGTATTTGCTGGTGGAGACTTAGCTTGGGATTTAGACAAGATTTATTTAAATGTTTCGTATGCTGCACTTTGCTTAAGTTTAACGGTCTACTTCCTACACTTGAAAGATCAAAATAAAGAAAGAGAAGAATAAATTTCTTTCTTTGATGATTCTCGATTCAATCCAATGTTAACCAATATGAGATTATTGAAGAGTTAAAGGGCTGACAGTTGTCAGCCCTATTTTATTGTTACAGAAAGTTTAAGTTCAATAAAGAGTTAAAGTATTCTCTTTACCATTTTTTTGGTGTCTAGCTCCAAGCGCCATCAGCTCGGGTCGCTTCGGCCCTGCTGTGGCGACGGAAGCCTGCTCGCAGGTCCTCCAGCGCCCTTCGCATAAGGACTTGCGCTTTGCGCTTTTCTTATTTAACCTTCAGCTTCTTCTTCTGTTGAATCATCTGTACTTTCTTCTGTATTTTCTTCCATATTCGTATCTTCTTGTTGGTCGGTATTCGTTTCTGAATTACAAGCTGTTAGCAAAAACAGAGCAAACATGGAAACGCCTAGTTTTAAAAGAAATGATTTCTTTTTCAACTTAATTCCTCCCAATTTTTTATTATAACCAGCTGGTACAAGCCCATTATAGTAGAAAAAAGGTGTAAAAAAATAGAATTTACAAAATTAATAACAAATATTTACATTTATTAAAAATATGACATGGGTGTTAATTTAGTCAAAATGAAATTCGCATTCTATTTCAAAGAATAAATGATGAATTTCGTGCAAAGGCTATGAGAGAAGGGAGGAATATGATGAAAAAAGAAGAGAAAAATGAGTATAAATATAGTTATGAATCGGATGGAAAAATGGGAAATAATGAAGAAGAAAAAGAGTTTGAAAAGAAAGAATCTGAGCATGATCCTTCCATGTTTTTTAATGCAACACAACATAGCGAATAAACGATAAATGTATTATGTAAACAAAAGATGACTTAATAATCTCCAAACTTGTTTTGGGTTATAATGTTTTTTGCATTATCTACAGTAAAAACAGTGGATGAATAAAAGGAAGGTGGCGGTGGTTTCTTCGATGATAGCACAATCCGTTAGAAAACATTCGCCACCGTAAACAAAAAAGAGTGGTACTTTAGGTCAAACTCTTTAGTTAAAATTCACTTTGGCCAATTTGACCGTGCTTAATAAAAGTCATTTCTTCCTCAATTAATCCGCATGTTCCGCATTGCACTTTATAGTGGGGGCCTTTGTACGGAAGGTGAAAGGGATCCAACGCTTGTTGATCGTATTGTTCCATAACTTCTCCAGTTTTAGGGTCTAACTTCACAGCTTTTGCAACTTGTTCGATCATGTTAAAACGGGAACGGTTTGTTTTACAACTAGGACATAAATAAGGTGCACTCATAATAGCCCTCCTTTTTCACTTAGTATGAACCTATAAGGGGGTGCAAATTCATTTCATTTTAAAAAATTCACCTTTATAATGAGGAGATAAGGGAGGCGATATAATGAATGAAAAGAATCTCCAAAAAGCAACATTCGCAGGCGGATGCTTCTGGTGTATGGTACAGCCGTTTGACTCTCTTCCAGGAATTCACTCAGTGACTTCAGGTTATACAGGAGGAACGGTTGAAAATCCGACATATGAAGAAGTATGTACGCATCAAACAGGACATGTTGAAGCAGTGCAAATTACATACGATGAATCAATATTCCCATATGAAAAATTACTAGAGCTATTTTGGCAACAAATCGATCCAACGGATGAAGGGGGGCAGTTTTACGACCGAGGTAGTTCATACAAAACCGCCATTTTTTATCACACAGAAGAGCAAAAGAATAAAGCGTTTCAGTCAAAAGAGGCCCTTGTAAAAAGTGGGCGATTTGATCGTCCGATTGTTACACCTATTTTACCGGCCCAAACATTCTATCCTGCAGAAGACTATCATCAAGATTATTACAAAAAAAATCCGTATCGATACAAAAGATACCGAGAAGGTTCTGGTCGAGATGCATTCATTCAAAAGCATTGGGCCAATTATTCCAAAGAAGATTTGAAGCAAAAGCTTACACCGATGCAATATGAAGTAACACAATTGAATGGAACGGAACCCCCGTTTCAAAACGAATATTGGAATAATACAAAAGAAGGGATATACGTAGATATAGTTTCAGGTAAGCCTCTATTTAGTTCAGCCGATCAATACGACGCTGGCTGTGGGTGGCCAAGCTTTACGAAACCAATTCACGAAGCAGAAATTTTAGAAAAACTGGACACATCCCACGGTATGATTCGAACAGAAGTACGTTCGAAAACGGCTGACTCCCATTTAGGTCATGTATTCCATGATGGTCCAACTCCATCAAGACTGCGGTATTGTATAAATTCTGCGTCCCTTCGCTTTATTCCGAAAGAAGATTTAGAAAAAGAAGGGTATGGCGAGTACAAAGTATTGTTCGATTGAAAATTTTAATTAAGAGAGGTGAATTTCTTTGACTGGCTTAATATCCGTTGAAACACTATCCGAATGGATGAAGAATGATAGTGACTCCTTGCGAATCATTGATTGTCGGTTTGATTTAACCAATACGAATGCAGGTGAAACGGCATTTAAAGATGAACATATCACCGGAGCGCAATATGTACATTTAGATCGAGATTTAAGTGGTGAAGTAGGAAAGCATGGAGGAAGACATCCGTTGCCGAAAATAGAGCAGCTTGTGCAAGTAGTTGAGTGTTTAGGGATTCAAGAAGATTCAACTGTGATCGCATACGACGATCAAGGGGGTGCTTTTGCATCCCGATTCTGGTGGCTGATGAAGTTGATTGGTCATGAGAAAGTTTACGTGTTAAATGGTGGATTTACATCATGGAAAGCAAAAGGATTACCAACAAGTGATGAATTGATCACATATGCTCAAACCTCTTACAAGCCATCTGTAAATTGGGAGTTACTTGCGACAGTTGAACATGTTCGAAATGCGGTGAACAAGCAGGATACCCTTCTAATTGATTCACGTGAATGGACACGATATATTGGGGAACAAGAGCCAATTGATCCTAAAGCGGGACATATTCCAAGTGCATTGAACCATTTTTGGAAACATAACCTTCAGGAGAACGGTGAATTTCTTCCAAAACAAGCCCTTCAAAAAATGTACCAAAGGGTAAAGGAGAAAGAGGAAGTTATCGTATATTGTGGATCTGGCGTGACTGCTTGTCCGAACGTCTTAGCACTGCTCGAAGCCGGCATTCAAAACGTAAAACTTTACGCAGGAAGTTGGAGCGACTGGATCACATATGATGAAAACGATGTTGAAACAACGAATGGAAAACAGTTATTAGAAATTGATTCATAAAAAATGTTAAGAGATGACCTCTTGGATGAAGAGAAAGTCGAAGCGAATTAGCCTTCATTTTTATGCCTGATGGACTAAACGATAAAAGCTCTACATCTAATGGATCAAATTACTTTCTTATTTATAAGAAAACTCTCCTTTGATTTTGGAGTTGTCGTGACTTCATTAAATAAAAAAAGAGAGTTTTCTTTTTTGTTGCTTAATGAAATACTATGATGCCACGAATGGCGTCTACTCTAGGGGGCAGCACACAGGCTAGCTTGTGAGTCGAGGAGACGAATAGAAAAGGTGAGCGAGAGACTTCTTGCACGGAGAAAAAGAAGATAATGTGAGGAAATCGAGGAGGTATCTACACATTGCTAGTTAGCTAGACGCTGGGAGGCGTACCTAGATTGGTCGGACACCACCTTTCGCGAATTTAAATCCTCGTATTTTAAAGAGTGTCTAGAAGCTACCTTTGGAACACTCTCTTTTTCGTGTTTACCTTGTCAAATGGGATTCAACTTGGTCGGTCTCCCTAATTTTACTAGTATTGGAATGAGAATCTCATGTCTAAAAGAAAAAATCGTATGTTTGCGTTTTCATAGGGTTTCAGAATCGACTTTTTTCTGTTATGATGGATAGCGTTGTACTGACCGGAAAAACAATTTGAAAAGAGGTGGCATATGAACACTGTATTTAAAAAGGAAGAATGGTTTTCTAACATTCGACCAGATATTTTAGCAGGGATTACGGTTGCTCTTGCGTTAATTCCTGAAGCTATTGCCTTTGCCATTATTGCAGGGGTTGATCCAATGGTTGGTCTTTATGCCTCATTTACGATGGCGGTTGTGATTGCCTTTAGTGGTGGTAGGCCAGCGATGATTTCAGCTGCAACCGGAGCGATGGCATTATTAATGGTTACGCTTGTGAAAGAACACGGCGTTGAATATTTGTTTGCTGCAACTGTTTTAACCGGAATTATTCAAATATTAATGGGTGTATTTAAGTTAGGACGTTTTATAACGTTTTTACCACAGTCTGTCATTATCGGATTTGTGAATGCATTAGCCATTTTAATCTTTTTAGCTCAATTACCTCATTTTGCTAATGCGGGCGTAGTCATGTATGTAATGGTAGCAGCAACACTTTTAATTATTTATACATTGCCGCGCTTTACTAAGGCGATTCCTTCTGCACTTGCAGCCATTATCATTATGACGATTATTTCGGTCTTTTTCGGGCTTGATGTGAAAACAGTTGGAGATATGGGGGAAATTACACGATCATTACCTTCTTTCCACCTACCACAAGTGGAATTATCTCTTGAAACGTTGCAAATTATCTTGCCCTATGCGATAACGTTAGCCATTGTCGGTCAGTTAGAGTCTTTGCTAACAGCTACAATCGTAGATGAAATGACAGATACAAAAAGTGATAAAAATAAGGAAATGAAAGGCCAAGGTATGGCCAATATTGTCACAGGATTTTTCGGAGGTATGGCAGGTTGTGCCATGATTGGACAATCAGTCATTAACGTAAAATCAGGTGGTAGAGGACGTTTATCAACGTTCACAGCAGGGGTATTCCTATTATTTTTAATTATTGTATTAGGGGATATCGTGAAACAAATTCCGATGGGGGCACTCGTTGGGGTTATGTTCATGGTTTCAATTGGAACATTCGATTGGCAGTCGATAAAGGACTTTGGCCGAATTCCTGTGTCAGACTCATTCATTATGGTGATGACAGTGTCAATCGTCGTTTACACGCACGATTTATCAAAAGGTGTTATTGCCGGAGTTATTGCAAGCGCACTTGTATTTGGTTGGAGAGTAGCGAAAATTAAAGCTTCCACGATGGTGGAAGGAAATAAAAAGTATTATACCATTTCAGGGCAAATGTTCTTTGGAACAGTATCACACTTTGTTGATCAATTCTCATTTGCTGAAGACCCTGACCATATCGTGATTGACTTTTCACATTCACATGTTTGGGATCATTCTGCGGTTACCGGAATTTCGAAAGTGATTTTAAAGTATCAACAGCTAGGAAAAACGGTTGAAATCCGTGGACTGAATGAAGAAAGTCAGCGATTAGTTGACAAAATCGGCCTAACAAGCCATTCATCGCATTAATTTTTTTCTAAGACTAGTAGATTTTTATGCTACTAGTCTTATTTCATTTTCTATTTCACAACTAGTATCGGAATATTACTATCGTGAACCAATTTATGACTTACACTTCCGAGAAAAACTTCACTGATTGTTGATAACCCTCTTGAACCAACGATAACCATTAGAGGCTTAATGGCGTTTGCGTAAGAAAGAATTTCCTCGGCAGGGTTCCCTATCGCCACTTCTAAATGATACGGGATATGGGACTGCTCAAGGATAGAGAGAAGTGGACGCAACGCTTGAACGGCTCTTTGATGCAATAACTCAGATATATCAAATGAATAGTGCTCCATCTCGCTTAACGAAGGAGATTTTGCGAATACATGTAGGATGTGAAGTTTTGCTTCCTTTAGTTGTTCATGTAATTCAATCGCTTTTTTAACAGCGTGAATGGAATGTTCAGACGAATCGATGGCAAGCAATAATTGTGCTTCCAACTAAGACACCACCTAATGACTATGTCGTTTACTCATTATTATCGCACAAAGGTCACTAAATCGTGTTCGTTTTTTCTCTAGTTGTCGTAAAGGTGTCAAATTTTTCTTTTTCTTCGGTTCATATAACTGATGAAGAGCTTTTCGACGGTATTGAGATTCAAACATCATCAATCATCCCACCTTCAAAGAAAGCGTTTACATAAATTATACCTTAAATTTTTGTGGTTGTAAAAATATTTAGAAAATAATGATTGAGAGAAATTCCCTATACAACGAATACGTTTATTAGTATGATATATCAAGGAAAATGAACAAAAGGAGTGTGAGATCGTTTATGAATAGCAGTTTAACTGCAGAACCGGAACCGATACGAAGTAGGATGGGCAGTTTGGGCAAACATCAGAAACTGCTGTTCGTAAGCGGTGAAGTGGTTTATGATGTGTAACTAACTGCCTCATAGAAGGAGGTATGTTATGTTAAATATTTATATGAGCCAAGTAAACGGCGAATTAAATGAAATTGAAGAAATTGAAAACGGGTGCTGGGTTCATTTGGAGTCACCTACTGAAGAAGAAATTTTATATGTAGCAAACAAGCTCCACGTTCCCATTGATTTTTTTAAAGATGCGCTAGATGATGAAGAGCGCTCTCGTATTGAAAAAGAAGGAGACAATTGCTTAATCATCGTTGATATTCCCATCGTCTCAACCGACGATGTGGGTGCTACTATTTATGATACGATTCCGATAGGAATGATTGTAACGAATACGTGTTTTATCACGGTCTGTTTACAAGGTAATCCTATTTTTGAACATTTCGCCCGTAATAAAGTGAAAGGGTTCTTTACATATATGAAAACTCGTTTTGCGTTTCAAATTCTCTATTTGATTTCGAGCTACTATTTACGATATTTAAAGCAAATTAATCGCAAGACAAGTGCCATTGAGAAAGAACTGCATCAATCAATGAAAAATAAAGAATTGTTTTCACTACTTAGTCTTGAAAAAAGTTTAGTTTACTTCACCACTTCCTTAAAAGCGAACAATATTGTCATGGAGCGACTTCTTCGCTTGAATTATTTAAAAATGTACGATGAAGACCAAGACTTACTTCAGGATGTTATTATTGAAAACAAACAGGCGATTGAGATGACGGAAGTTTATAGTAGCATTTTAAGTGGAATGATGGACGCATTTGCATCTGTTATTTCTAATAACGTAAACATCGTTATGAAGTTTTTAACAGCAATCACGATAGTTATAGCCATTCCGACACTTGTTGCAAGCTTTTACGGAATGAATGTGCCATTACCGTTTCAAAATCATCCATTTGGTTTTTGGATTCCAATTTCGTTGTCATTTATACTTTCTTTTATTACCGCATTTATCTTTTGGAAAAAGCGGTACTTTTAAACGAACGATTTTTCACTACGTTGCTCTAACTTTTTTCGCCAAAGATATGTATATATTTAATGGAAGCCGAATTCCCAAAATGATAGTGGGCTTTCAGGCGTAGCGATCTTGACAAGTCCCGAGTTATCGAAACGAAGTATGTTATAGGAGGCTCTTGTGTTGCCATAAACATTGTCCTTTTTCATTGAATTCATAACATTTCGCTTCAGACACTTGCTTTCCGCGACGAGGATGTTGAGACTCCATGGCATGTGCCTGTGGGGTCTCGGCCTTTCCTTTACATCCCGCAGGAGTTAAGTCGCTTCATTACACAGTGCAAATATGCTAGATAATGTACGAAAACAACGATCCAATAATGTAAAACGTTTTAGGTACTTTAAATAGGACTAAAGCGTTTTTTTGTTTTATGAAGGGGGATTTTTCTGATATATAGGCTACTCATGACACTTTTTCTCAACAAAGCAAAACAGTTCATTCTTGTGGCTAATTTCTGCGAAAAGTTAAAAATCTTTTCGAACTAGGCGAATGCACATACGATACAAGCTTATACCTACATAAGGTAAGAATGTAATCACAAAAGTTGAGTGAGGAGTGAAGAACGTGAATTACAGTCATCAAGAAAGTCCTTATTACGGACAATATATGCCTCAAGATATGGGATGCTGTGGGTACGGTTATCCGAATTACGGCGGTGTAGGTGGAAGTTTTGTTTTAATCGTCGTATTGTTTATCTTGCTTATTATCGTTGGATCTGCTTACGTAAAATATTAACCAAAACGAATGTCCGTCTTCACTGTAGAAGGCGGGCTTTTTTATTGTTACAGAAAGTTTAAGTTCAATAAAGTGTTAAAGTATTCTCTTTGCAGTTTTTTTGTGTCTAGCGCAAAGCGCAATTAGCTCGGGTCGCTTCGGCCCTGCTGTGGCGACGGAAGCCTCCTCGCAGGTCCTCCAGCGCCCTTCGCCTAAGGACTAGCGCTTTGCGCTTTTCTTATTAGGTTTTGGTTGCGGTCAAAAAAAAGTTTTGGAAAAAGTTCACATACATAAGGGTCTGTTGCAAAACCGAACATAATATAAGATTGGTATAAAAATGTTCGTAAATTAGTTGACGAACCATCTGTTTCTTGTTATATTTACCAATGGGTTTGCGAAAAAGCATACGTTAGGGGGATTTGTGTGAAGAAACATTATGATGTAATCGTAGTAGGAGCAGGACCTGCTGGGATTTTTGCATCTTATGAATTGACTCGAAAATTAAGCGGGGGAAATGTACTTTTAATTGACAAGGGACATGACATATATAAACGAAATTGTCCGATCTTACAGAAAAAAATTGAAAAATGCCCACCTCCAGCGGGTAGGAAAAGTTTTGCAGGTTGCCTTCCAGCTTGTTCAATTACGAATGGTTTCGGAGGAGCGGGTGCTTATTCGGATGGAAAGTTTAATATTACAAGCGAATTTGGTGGATGGATGACGGATTACTTATCCGATAGCCAAGTTGTTGAATTAATTCGCTATGTCGATTCTATTAATCTAGAGCATGGTGCCACCACAAGCATCACCGATCCATTAACCGAAGAAGTAAAGGCGATTGAACGAAAAGCGTATGCTGCTGGATTAAAATTATTACGTGCCCAAGTTAGACATTTAGGAACAGAACAAAACCTTGAAATCTTAAAAAATATATATGAATACTTACGTACGAAAATAGACATGCAATTCAAAGCGGAAGTAAAGGATGTCTTAACGAATAAAGTGGATGAAGAATTGATTATAGAGGGAATCGAACTAGCAAACGGCGAACGTATATATGCTAATCATGTTATCGTTGCCCCCGGGCGTGACGGTTCGACATGGCTCACATCCATCTTAAAGAAACGTAAAATTCGCATGATTAATAATCAAGTAGATGTTGGCGTTCGTGTTGAAACATCCAACCTTGTAATGGAAGAAATCAATCATCATCTGTACGAGGGGAAATTTATATATAATACGTCTGTCGGAACAACCGTCCGAACGTTTTGTAGTAATCCATCAGGTCATGTCGTGGTGGAAAATCATTCGGGAACGATGCTTGCAAATGGGCATGCGTACAAAGACCCGAACCTAGGTAGTTCAAATACGAACTTTGCTTTACTCGTGTCTCATAAGTTTTCTGAGCCTTTCGATCAACCGAATGAGTATGCTCACGAAGTATCAAGTTTAGCGAATAAACTATCCAATGGCGGTATCATCGTTCAGAAATTTGGTGATATTTTGAAAGGAAGACGTTCAACTGAAAAGCGAATAAAAGAAGGATTTTTAGAACCAACGTTAAAAGAGGCAGTCCCTGGTGACTTAGGTCTTGTTCTTCCTTACAACACAATGAAAAGCTTGATTGAGATGACAGAAGCCTTGGATAAGGTAACGCCTGGATTAGCGTCAGAACATACTTTATTTTACGGCGTGGAAGCGAAATTTTATTCAGCACGTCCAAAGCTTTCCAACACATTTGAAACGGAAATTAAAGGACTGTATGCTGCAGGGGATGGGGCTGGAATTACTCGTGGTTTAGCACAAGCTGGTGCATGTGGAGTATGGATTGCAAGAGACATTGTTAAAAGGAAATTAAATGTAAAAGAGAAGTTGACTGTATAAATAAAAGGATATATAGGAAAGCGCTTGGAATATTCCAAGCGTTTTTTAGTTGTTACAGAAAGTTTAAGTTCAATAAAGTGTTAAAGTATTCTCTTTACTGTTTTTTTTGGTGTCTAGCGCAAAGCGCAATCAGCTAGGGTAGCTTCGGCCCTGCTGTGGCGACGGAAGCATCCTCGCAGGTCCTAAAGCGCCCTTCGCCTAAGGACTTGCGCTTTGCGTTTTTCTTATTAAGCTCTTTTATAAAAGCTGGTGCTTTCAGTACGAACTGAATACAAGTTCAAGTGATTTTCAAACTGTTAACTCTTGCAGAATGTAGAGGGGAGGAAGAGGCAGAAGAGACGCGTGCTGGGGAGGTATGTAGAAAAATGGAGGCGAAACAAGACAGGTCTCTCCGCTTAAAGTAAGTGTCTGAAATGTTATGTATTGAAATTAAAAATGGTTGTAAGGCAGCAAAGTATTCGAAAACAACCAATTGAAAAAATATCAATTAAAATATGTCAACTTAAAATAAAAATATGTTGACATAAAGTCATCCTCTTTTTACCATTAATGTGAAAGGTACATAAGGGGAGTGAAAAAATGGGAGTAAAATGGGTTGAGCTTGCAAATAAAGTGATAGAAGGGTACGAAGTATCGAGAGATGAAGCGCTAGAAATAATTCAATCAAGTGACGATGACTTATTATTGCTTTTACACGGAGCGTATCAAATTCGAAAAGCTTATTACGGTCGTGATGTGAAATTAAATATGATTATGAATACGAAATCGGGGCTCTGTCCAGAAGATTGTGGTTATTGCTCACAATCTTCCATCTCTTCTGCACCGATCCCAAAATACAAAATGCTAGATAAAAATAGCATTATAGAAGGGGCTAAGCGTGCTGCTGAATTAAACGTGGGGACATATTGTATTGTTGCAAGTGGACGGGGACCTAGTGATAAAGAAGTTGATCATGTAGTCGACGCCGTAAGAGAGATTAAGCACGAATACGGGTTGAAAGTTTGTGCTTGTTTGGGAATTTTAAAAGAGGGTCAAGCAGAGAAATTAAAAGAAGCGGGAGTGGATCGATACAACCATAACGTAAATACTTCTCGAAAACATCACGAAAACATTACAACTACTCACACATATGACGACCGAATTCATACGATTGAAAAAGTAAAACGAGTAGGAATTTCACCGTGTTCGGGTGTCATTGTGGGAATGAAGGAGTCAAGAGAAGATGTTGTCGATATGGCATTTAGCTTGAAGGAATTAGATGCAGACTCAATTCCTGTTAACTTTCTACATGCTATCGACGGTACTCCATTACAAGGAACGAAAGAATTAGATCCCCGCTATTGCTTAAAGGTACTAGCGCTATTTCGATTTGTAAATCCGTCGAAAGAGATTCGAATTTCAGGTGGTCGAGAAGTTAATCTTCGTTCTTTACAGCCATTAGGATTATATGCGGCAAATTCCATATTTGTAGGAGATTATTTAACGACAGAAGGTCAGGAAAGCACGAAAGACCATGAAATGTTAAAAGATTTAGGGTTTACAATAGATTTTTCTAAAAAAGAATCGGTGATGAATGAATCTGTTTAAAAGGAGGAGGCTGAGTCAAGAGGTCATGAAAAATGACTTTTTGAGGCTCACGCCTCTTTATTTGTTTATAACTTTACTCATTTCGAATATCTCATAGGAAAAACCGTCGTTTCGCACCAGTTATCCCTTCATGATTATTATCTTTTCATGACCAAGAAGAATCAATATTTACAAAAACATCCAAATAGAAAAATAGTCATACATCTACTCGGATACGGATGTATGAACAAAAGGGTTTTGCAATAGTTATATAGAAAAGGTACGTAATAGATTGGTGGAAAAAGAGGGTGGATAAAATGACGCATTCCCACTTAATAAAGCCTTTATTAAATGTAGATTATCCAATCGTTTCATATGGTCGTGGAATTTACTTATACGACGTGGAAGGAAAGCAATACTTAGATGGCTCCTCAGGTGCTGTAACGTGTATCATTGGCCATGGAGTTAAAGAAATAATCGATACAATGAAAAAGCAAGCAGAAAAAGTCTCATTTGTTTATCGCTCTCAGTTTACGAATGAACCGGCAGAAAAGCTTGCTGAAAAACTAAATGATTGGACCAATGGCCATTTTCCCTGGACATTTTTTGTCAACAGTGGATCTGAGGCAACCGAAACAGCGATGAAAATAGCTATTCAATATTGGCAAGAAGTCGGAAAACCGACAAAAACTCATGTAATTTCCCGATTTATGAGCTATCACGGGATAACAATGGGTTCCCTTTCATTATCAGGACATACCGAACGAAGATTTCGTTTCGCCCCACTCTTAGAAGCAAATCCTGCTGTATCTCCTCCATACTGCTATCGATGTCCTTTTGATAAACAATACCCCGATTGTCAGTACATGTGCGCGACAGAACTAGAACGAGTCGTTAAACGAATTGGAAAAGACCATATAGCGGCTTTTATCGCTGAACCCATTGTTGGCGCGGCAGGTGGTGTCATTATTCCGCCGAAAGGTTATTACCAAAAGATTCGAGAAATTTGCGATCGTCATGAAATCTTATTCATTGCCGACGAAGTAATGACTGGAATTGGACGGACGGGAAAACGTTTTGCTCTTGAGCATTGGCTTGTTCAGCCGGATATTATTGCTACTGGAAAAGGGTTAGGAGCAGGTTACACGCCAATCGCAGCAACACTCGTAAACGCGAAAGTGATGTTTCCAATTATAACGGGAAGTGGTTTCATTATGAGTGGTCACACATATAGTGCCAATCCACAATCAACAGCGATTGCACTCTCAGTTTTAGAATACATTGAAAAACATGAGCTTCTCTCAAATGTTAAGAAAGTCGGGCCAACTCTTGAAAAAGGACTTTATAACCTAAAAAACAAGCATACAATGATTGGTGATGTTAGGGGAATCGGATTGTTTTACGGTATCGAATTTGTGTCCGATTCTTTATATAAAATTCCTTTTCGAAAAGAATTAAATTTGACCTCCTTAATTGTAAAACGTGCACAAGAAAAGGGACTCCTCATTTATCCTTCACAGACGGGAATTGAGGGAGATTGTGGAGATGCCATCATTATTTCTCCACCACTTACCATCAATGAAAAAGAGATTGACCAATTGTTGGAGCGGTTAGACGATACGTTATCAGATATCGAACGAGAACTACAAATTGTCGAAATCATTCCGTCCTAAAGGAGGAATCGCGATGTCATTTGGTAAAGTTGTTCAAAAAGAAATCGTAAAAGAATGGGTTAAACCACACTCGACTGTGATGATTGGAGGCTTTGGAGGAGTTGGTAATCCACCGACTTTACTGGACGAGATATTGTCCAATCAAATTGGACCACTAACGGTCATTTGTAATGACACAGCTTTTCCTGATATTGGTGTTGGAAAGTTAGTGTGTCAACGATTAATTCGAAAAATTATTACGTCTCACATTGGGTCAAATCCAGTAGCAGGTCAAATGATGGAGTCTGGGGAGCTTGAAGTTGAATTTTCACCACAAGGAACGCTTGCTGAAAGGATTCGTGCCCAAGGAGTAGGCCTAGGTGGAATCTTAGTAGATATTGGAGTCAATAACGAAATTGTTCAAAAGGAAAAACAAGTCATAGACCTAAACGGTAAGAATTTTTTACTCGAAACACCTCTAGAAGCAGATGTTGCCCTCATTTTAGCTAAAAAGGCAGATCCATTTGGAAATCTCACTTTTGAAAAGACAGCACGGAATATGAACCCTATGATGGCGATGGCGGCAAAAACAACCATCGTCGAAGTAGAAGAACTTGTTGAAATGGGTGAACTAAATCCAGAAGAAATTATCATACCCGGTGTATTTGTAGATTATATCGTGCAAAGTGAGGGGGTAGATTGGAAGTGGGCATGGGAAACGAAATAAGGAACCGGATGGCTAAACGAGCAGCGAAGGAAATACAACATGGCATGATTGTAAATCTAGGGATTGGAATACCTTCTCTTATCCCGAACTACATCCCAAAGGATCGCCACGTCATGATTCATGCTGAAAATGGATTGTTAGGTATCGGACCATACCCTAAAAGTGGGGAGGAAGATGCGTACCTTTGTGATGCGGCAGGAATTCCTGTAACGATACAAGACGGAGGCTCTTATTTTGATAGTAGCATGGCATTTGCCATCATTCGAAGAGGAAAAATAGATCTTTCTATTATTGGATCGTTGCAAGTGAGTGAGCAAGGTGATCTAGCCAATTGGATTGTTCCGGGAAAACGCGTGCCTGGAATAGGTGGAGCGATGGATTTGGCACAAAAAGCGAGAAAATTAATTGTTGTTATGAATTTTGCCAATAAAAATGGTGAAAGCAAAATTGTTCCGAAATGCACGTTACCATTAACTGCTGAAAAATGCGTTGACATGATCATTACAGAGAGAGCGGTGTTTGAACGAAAGGAAAATCGACTCGTTTTGACGGAAGTTTTCTATCCATATTCAATTTCTGAAATTGTCAACGCGCTTCTTCCAATCAATTTAGCCGTATCTGAAAAGGTAAAATTGGTTCACATCGAGTAAAAGGGGGATTTACATGGAAAAAGATCGGATCTATCAATGGATTGACGAAAATGAAAAAAGAATTGTTTCTTTTTTGCGAAAGACGGTCCAAGAAAAAAGTGTTTATCAAGAAGAAGCGAGTGCACAAGCTGTTGTGTTAGAGAAGTGTCGTGAACTTGGACTTGTTATTGATCTTTGGGAGCCAGATATTCAAGAACTGAAAGCCCACCCCGAATTTGTTTCTACAAGAACGTCATTTAAAGAAAGTCCAAATTTAGTGGCTGTGATGAAGGGGAGTGGTGGTGGGAAATCGATTATTTTAAACGGTCATATTGATGTTGTACCTGAAGGGGAATTAAAACAGTGGGAGCAAGATCCATACTTAGGTTATGTCCTTGATGGAAAATTATATGGTCGAGGGGCTACTGATATGAAGGGTGGAAATGTTGCCTTATTATTTGCAATGGAAGCGTTAAAGGCGAATCAAGTAAAACTTAAAGGAGATGTCATTTTTCAAAGCGTTGTAGATGAGGAATGTGGTGGAGCCGGTACATTGGCCGCCACTTTAAAAGGATACAAGGCTGATGCAGCACTTATTCCGGAGCCGACGGACATGAAAATATTTGTAAAACAACAAGGTTCCATGTGGTTCCGTCTTTCCATAAAGGGGCGTTCGGCACATGGAGGTACACGTTATGAAGGTGTTAGTGCTATTGAAAAAGCGATGGCAGTCCTTTCACATATCCACCAATTAGAAAAAGTAAGAAATGAACGAATCAATGATCCACTGTATAAAGACGTGCCGATTCCAGTCCCTATTAATATCGGGAAAATACAAGGGGGAAATTGGCCTTCATCTGTTCCGGATATTGTTTTTCTAGAAGGAAGAATTGGTATTGCGCCGAATGAGAAAAAAGAAGACGTTCAACGAGAGTTTGAACAATTCTTGAAGAACATCAAGGAAAAAGACGATTGGTTTTACAAAAATCCCGTTCATATTGAATGGTTTGGAGCGAGATGGTTACCAAATGAGCTTTCCATGGATCATCCATTCTTCCAAGCGTTAAAACGTTCTTTTATTGACGTATTAGAACAAAATCCAATTGTAGAAGCATCACCGTGGGGAACAGACGGTGGGATTCTTTCCCATATTGGCAATATTCCAACGATTGTTTTTGGACCGGGTCAAACCGAGCTTGCCCACTACCCAAATGAATCAATCGACATTGAAAAAGTAGTCAAAACGACAAAGATTATTACTAGTTTGTTAATGGATTGGTGTGAATGTGAAAGGTAGGGAAAATATGAAACAAACATATCAAAAGATGAAAACGTTTCAATCTCAAGATTACGAATCAAAAGTATTAATTGATCATTATAATGAACGGTGTCGGATCGATGACTATCGTGGGAATGTCGAGCGTCTTGTTTCCGACGTATTAACGTATTTGGACGGTTTTAAAATAACCAAACTTATTGTGAAGGCTAGAAAAAAAGACATACCTGTCTTATTGCAGCATTTTTTTCGGATAGAGAGTATCATTGATAATTATTTTAATGGAGATGACATGTATTTCATGTGCCGATATTTAGATGATTCACGGAAGCAAACAGACAAAGAAATAGACCAAGATGAGATGATTGCATCGATTTATGCGAAACAAAAAGTGAACCGAACAAAAAATAATGAACCCTCTATTACTTTTCGGAAAGCGGACATGAATGACGCAAAAGAATTAAGCCGATTGTACCAACATACGTTCTCGGTGTATCCGACACCTCTATTTGATCCGGCTTACATTGTCAAGACGATGAAAAATGGAACGATTTATTATATAGCTGAGCACAATAGGCAAATCATTAGCGCTGCGTCTGCTGAAATAAACAGGACGTATTTTAACGCTGAGATTACGGATTGTGCAACTGAACCATCATTTCGAAAACATAAATTAATGAACAACATTATCCGTTTACTGGAAGAAGAATTGCGGAATGAACGGATTTTTTGTGCATATTCGATTGCGCGAGCAGAATCATTTGGCATGAACGCTGTTCTCCATCAATTAAACTATCAATACCGCGGTAGACTCGTAAACAACTGTTACATCGGAAAGTCAATCGAAAATATGAATGTATGGTGCAAAAATTTAAGTATTTAAACAATCGGTTCATAGGCAAATAAGAAACAGAGTAAATGTTGATTTATAAGGAGCTTCTCTGATAGGTTGTTGGTTTTGGTAATACAATGACAAACGGAGACCGTTTTACGTGGGGATGGTCTGACTCGTTATGACACTTAGAGTCTAGCGTACTGGCGATAAGTTGATATTTGTTCGTAGTATTCGGACTATCTTTTCAATCAGTTGAGAAGAGGCTCCTTTGTACGACGCTATAGAGACGCTGCCCTTTTCCTACAAGTCATTAAACATATTACGACCAAAAAGCAACAATGCATATAAAAACAGCCATATTCTAAAGGGGTTTTATTTATGAAACAAATCGTCAAATCTGAGAAACTATTTTTTGAAATTTTGGATACGATTGATGAAGGAATTCATGCTGTTGATGCGAATGGAAATACAATCTTTTATAACCGTATAGCTGAAATGCACGATGGAATGAAGCGTGAGGAAGTAATTCATCGTCATATTCTTCAAGTATTTCCTTCGCTTACAGAGGAAACGAGTACATTATTGAAGGTGATTGAAACGAAAAAACCGATTTACCAAATGCCTCAAACATATGTCAATGTAAAGGGGGAGAAGATAGAAACGGTCAACACGACGCTACCTATAATGGTGGATGACGAATTAATTGGTGCTGTCGAAATAGCAAAAGATTATACCACCTTAAAGTCACTATCTGAAAAACTAGTGGACCTTCAAAGAAAACAATTATCAACGAAAGCAACGTTGGAACAAACAAAGTTCCATTTCGAAGATATATTAACTGAAGATGAGATATTAACTCAACTTAAGAAAAAGGCTAAAAAAGTGGCGAAGTCAGATGCATCGGTTCTCGTTTATGGGGAAACAGGTGTGGGAAAAGAGTTGTTTGTTCAATCCATTCATGCAGAATCAAATCGTGAACATAGCCCCTTTATCGCTCAAAATTGCGCAGCTCTTCCGGAATCTCTCCTTGAAAGTATTTTATTTGGTACGACGAAAGGAAGCTATACCGGTGCGGTCGATCGGCCGGGTTTGTTTGAACTAGCTAATGGAGGTACACTTTTTTTAGATGAACTTCAATCGATGCCATTATCATTACAGGCTAAACTTTTGCGCGTCATAGAAGATGGTCACGTAAGAAGAATCGGAGCAAACCGGTCATTAAAAGTTGATGTCAGAATCGTTGTAGCGATGAATAAAGACCCATTTACCGCTGTTGGGGAAGGGAGTTTACGGGAGGATTTGTTTTATCGCCTTAACGTCTTTTCATTTCATATTCCTCCGTTGCGTGATCGAAAAAAGGATATCCCGCTACTGTGTCACTATTTCATCGAAAAGTTTAATTCTAAATTAAACAAAGAGGTACAGGTGCTTTCTGAAGAGGTCATCAAACGATTAACCGAACATCAATGGCCGGGTAACATACGGGAGTTAAAACATGTTATTGAATTTGCTATGACGATGGTTGATGATTCAGTCATTACCATTCATCACTTACCAGACTATTTACGGCATACTGAGAAAGAAAAAAATAAAAAGCCACTATCCTTACGACAAGAACTCGAACGATATGAAATTGAAATGATTCAAGAGGCCCTTCGTATATACGAAGGGAATGTACAGAAAGCAGCAAAGTATTTAAAGATTCCTCGCCAGACGCTCCAGTATAAGATGAAACGATATGAACTAAGTGCCAAAAATTTGTCAGAGTAATAGGGGGATTGCTAATTTTTCGGCACAATCAACATTCTTTTTCCTTAAAAACAGAGTGTCACCGGATGGCATGCTTTTTGCATTATATATAAAAAAAGTGTGCCAGGGGGATGAAAAAAGATGAAAATGGATTTATATGAGCCAAAAAGGCATTGGAAAGACATTGAACTTTGGAAAGATGTAACGGAAGAACAGTGGAATGATTGGATTTGGCAATTAACGAATACGATTCGAACGCTTGATGATTTAAAAAAAGTCATTAATTTAACGCCTGAAGAGGAAGAAGGAGTCAAAATTTCCACGAAAACCATTCCGCTAAATATAACACCGTATTACGCCTCGTTAATGGATCCGGATGACCCACGGTGTCCAATTCGAATGCAGTCTGTGCCAGTTGGTAAAGAAATTCACAAAACGAAATACGACTTAGAAGACCCGTTACACGAAGATGAAGATTCACCTGTTCCAGGTCTTACTCACCGATACCCAGACCGAGTATTATTTCTTGTTACAAACCAATGCTCGATGTATTGTCGTTATTGTACGCGGAGGAGGTTTTCGGGACAGATAGGAATGGGGGTTCCGAAAAAGCAACTAGACAGAGCCATCGAATATATTAGACAAACGGAAGAAGTCCGTGATGTATTAATTTCAGGTGGAGATGGGCTATTAATTAATGACCAGATTTTAGAATACATTTTGAAAAGTTTAAGAGAGATTGATCACGTTGAAATTATTCGAATTGGCACTCGAGCACCAGTTGTGTTTCCACAACGAATCACTGAGAACTTGTGCTCAATATTAAAGAAATATCATCCAGTTTGGTTAAATACACATTTTAATACGTCAATAGAAATTACGGAAGAATCAAAAAAAGCGTGTGAAATGCTGGCGGATGCAGGTGTACCTTTAGGAAATCAAGCGGTAATATTGGCCGGAATTAATGACAGCGTACCGATTATGAAAAAGCTAATGCATGACCTCGTTAAAATTCGTGTACGCCCTTACTATATTTATCAATGTGATTTATCAGAAGGGATTGGTCACTTCCGCGCACCTATTTCAAAAGGTTTAGAGATAATTGAAGGCCTTCGAGGACATACGTCAGGTTACGCCGTTCCAACCTTTGTTGTCGATGCACCTGGTGGTGGAGGAAAAATTGCCGTACAACCGAATTACATTATTTCTCAAAGTTCTGAGAAAGTGGTACTACGGAACTTTGAGGGGGTTATTACTTCTTATCCAGAACCAGAGCAATACCAACCTGGAACCGCGGATGAATATTTCAAGAAAATCTATCCAAATGTCGAGTCTAAACGTTCAAATGTCGGAATTAGTGCACTATATGAAGAAACGAAGTTTAACTTAGTTCCGGAAGGATTAAATCGATTTAATCGGAGAAAAGATTATCAAACCAATCCAACTCATGAAACATTAAAAAACAAACGAGATAAAAGAGATGAGTTAAAAGAGAAGAAGTATCAAGCACAAATGAAAAAGATGGAGAAAAATGAAAGTGAGGATGTTTCTTAATGAGGTGTGAATGGTGTGAAGAGGAAGCGGTGAAGGAGGATATCAATACCGTTTATTGGGAATTACCAGATGGAACGAGGGCTATTGAAATAACAGCTACACCATGCTTTACGTGCATGAACTGCGGAATTCAATACCAATCTGATGAAACGATTAAAGAAATTGAAGACCAACTTTTTCTAATCGACCGAACTCAGTTATCAAAATCGGTATCCTATCAACAGCTCATGCAAATGGAGCGCTTATTAAAACGAAATTATTTTGACTTTACGCAATGATGATGCTTTTCATCTGTCGTTCTTCTCGCTATAATGGGAAACTATAAAGGATTCGAATCATGATTGAGCGGAACGAAGGTGAAAAAGTTGAAGTCATTTTATCATTTTTTAATGAAATATCGGCACCCAAAACCGAAGGATGAGATTAGTCAATTTGCAAACGATGCATATGAAGATCACAGTTTTCCAAAGATGTCTATGAACTATGAAGAATTAAGTTCCTATCTAGAGTTAAACGGAGAGTATTTACCCTCCATGTCTGTGTTTGATCACGCATGGGAACTTTATCTTGCAGAACAAGAAAAATAAGAAAGGCTGTTTTCGTATAGAATTTTGCTTTTTCAGTCATATTTTAGATGAATTTTTACCATTGCGCTATGGACACTTGCTTTCCGCGGGGAGGAAGTAGATCCCCCTCGGCATGCGCCTGTGGGGTCTCTCCCTTTCTTCTGCATTCGCGAGTCAAGTCAGCGTAAAAACGATTCTTAAAACTGTATTTAATACACAATGAAAGCAACATTTTTTAAGAAAAGAGTCATAGGGAAAAGCCAAAGGTGGGAAGTTCCATTCTTTGGCTTTTTCCTTTGTGTGGATGAACAATATTGAACAGGGGATTTTTCTTCATTGGGAGGATTATGAACTTGAGTGAGGAGTTGTCCTTGTGTAATTAGGTGAATCATTTTTCCTTTTTCGTTGTCTACCTATCTCATGTAAAGGTTTTTTGCATATAATGTGTTAACCGTAAGTTCACGACAAAGGGGAGATGGGTATGGGTAGAAAAAAGCAGCCGAAATACAGTGTTGGAGACATTGTCGTGATGACAATTTACGGTACAGTCGGAACCGTAACAAATATTCATCGTATGAATGAAGACTATTTATATGAAGTAAATCATAGCGACATATTATATTTTGAAGCGACGCTTGTACCTTTATCAGAATACGAAGGAAATGTGTATGAATCTGAAATTATCGAAATCGAATACGATTTTGGAATAGGTGATCTCGTCCAAGTGAGTGGATATGGTCAAGATATGTTTAAAATCATCGGCGTTCGGACAGAATTATGGCGGTACAAAGAGGACGCATGGGAAGAAGTCCGATATGAATTAGTCCGCGTTCGTGATGGTGAGTGGATGGAAGTATCCGAAGAGGAAATAACCATAATATTACGTCAGCATGATGCGGAAAAATATATTTACCATGTCCATTTAAATCATTTAATGAATGATGAAGAATCGAAGGAACAACCAGTGGTAGCGTATTTGCCTCAACCCGAGCAAGAATTGTCATCGAAAACATTTACTTATACTGAAAAACAATTTATAGATTCTTTATTAGATATTTACAATGATTATCATTTGTTGTATCAGTGGTTTGGAAACGATGAATATAAAGAAATTATGGATTTTATTTTAGGGCATTTACGCAAATACACGAATGATTAAATACAAGAAATATGGGATACAAAAAAATACAATGCCTTTCCATAAATACAAGTTGACTTTTTCCATAAATGAGTCAACTATTTCACTGTCGAGTATTTGAATTATAGACGATTCACCTTTCTCATCTCGATATATTTCTTCAGTCCGTACAGGCATTGCTTGTTTTCTCCAATTCATCTCTTTTCCTCCTCTAAACTGCTTGTCCATTTATCTCCATTCTATGAAGGGAAAAAAACGATTATGCATTCATAGACATACAAAAGAAAAAAGAAACATAAAACAATATCAAAGGGGGCGATCGCTTGAGGGAAATTGAATTAGTGATTGATACGGAGGAGCTAGCTGAATTTTTTTACCAAGAGTTAGTTAATCGAGGGTTCCTACCATCAGAAGATGAAGTGTATGAGCTAGCTGATATTGCGTTTGATTTTCTAATTGAAAAATGTGTTATCGAAGAAGAATTGGATGTGGATGAAAATTAATGCGTTAAGAAATAGGAGAAAGGGATTAATACCCTTTAAATAAAGCAGATGAAGAGTTTCTCACTTGTTCTCTTCATCTGTTTTTTGTTCTGGTTCGCTTCTAAAGGATTGTTGCTTCATACATTGTGGAGAATTCTTTTTACCCTTTGTATGATATCGGTGAGATGCAGAGGGATGGACAAGATTCCACAGGCACATGCCGAGCAGACTTGTAGAAAAGTGAAGGCGACTGCCCAGAAATCATTTATACGAAAAACAGATTGTTGGATGTTTGAACAATGTTATAAAATCTTAAAAGACTATGTCCGTATATAATTCAATTAAAAGTTAGTGAAACCTTTTGTTATGACGTCCGTATAAAAGGTGAGACATTTAAAAGGAGAGGGTTCATTTGATTAAAAAACTACTGAAATCGATTGTGAAACAAAAGCTTTATAGTCACCATTATAAAAAATATCATTCAAGTAGTTATGATCCTTATCGCTCCCGCCATCCGAAACATTATGGTCATCATTTTTATAAACGAAAGCATAAATCAAGCGGATTTTTCTCAAGCTTTTATTCAAGTTAATGATGATTCAATTGTTTGAGAAAACACACCGACCCAACTCAGTCGTTCGTAACTACAAAATCATTCAAATGCTCGGGATGGGGAGTTATGGAATTACGTATTTAGCAGAAAACGAGCTTACTAGGGAAAAAGTCGTACTGAAGCAATTGCGAAAACGAGCACTGAAAAATGGAAAGGGCCTTCAATCGTTTCGATATGAAAAAAATATATTATTAACTTTAAATCACAGTGCGATTCCGAAGTATATTGAAGATTTTAAATGGAAAAGAAACTATTTTATTGTCATGGAATTTAAAGAAGGTCGTACATTTGAACAAGAAATTTTTGAAAACAAACAGAAATATTCCGAAACAGAAGCGTTTCAATATTTAATGAAGGCTTCATCTATTGTAAAATATGTACATGAAAAAGGAATTGTTCACCGTGATTTACGCATACCCAACCTATTAATTCATGAAGGAGAAATTTTTGTCATTGACTTTGGACTTGCTCGAAACCTTCATGATGACGATCAGCGAGTAGAAAACTTTCCAATCGAAAAGCAATTAATGCGTGAAGTCAAAATAGAAAGTGATTTTTATGCACTAGGTCATTTTGTGCTCTTTTTACTTTATTCTTCTTTTGAGCCAAAAGGAATAGAGAAAAGCTGGGAGGATGAATTACCTCTTTCTGAAGAGGCTAAACGGGTGATTCGAAAATTATTAATGATAGATCAAGCATATCAATCAGCAGAGGAACTCATACAAGATATTCAAATAAATGTACTGGGAGGAAAACAACATGTCATTCTTTAATAAAATTTTTGCAAGTATCGGAATTGGAGCGGCAAAAGTCGATACCAAGCTTTCCAAAAACTCGTACCGTGCTGGTGAGGTAGTGGAAGGGATTGTTGAAGTTGTCGGAGGAAATGTCGAGCAAAAGATTGATGAGATTTATTTAACTGTCTTTGCCACATATGTAAAAGAAATTGATGACCAAAAACATACGAAGCAAGCTGAAATTACAAAAGTAAAACTAAATGAACCGTTTGTTATTACAGCGAACGAAAAGAAAGAAATTCCGTTTACTTTTCAATTACCATTAGATACTCCGATTACTAAAGGAGCATCACGCGTATGGATTCACACTGGCCTTGATATAAAGGGAGCAGTTGACCCAGCTGACCGTGATTACATTGAGGTAATCCCGACAAACGTTGCCACTTCGATTTTTCAAGCAATTGATGAACTAGGCTTTAAGTTGCGTCAAGTTGAAAACGAAGAGGCGCCATATCGATTAAGAAAAAGACTTCCTTTTATTCAAGAATTTGAATTCTATCCAGTTCAAGGTCCATTCCGAGGAAAGCTAGATGAATTGGAAGTAGTTATGTTTCAATTGTCTGAAGAACAAGTAGAAGTCATTTTAGAAATCGATCGACGCGCACGTGGTTTTGGAGGATTTTTAGCAGAAGCTTTGGACATGGATGAAACGATCGTCAAACTTACAATTAACTCAAGCGATCTATCGAATGTACGATCCATGCTTCAAGAAGTGATTGAACAGTATAGCTAACGAGATGAAAACGAGAAGGCTATTCATTGCTTTCTCGTTTTTTACATACAATATTTTTTAATACGAATTAACACATTCTTACTTTCTAATCTAGGTAATAGGGAAGAATGACCCCCACTGGATCACGTGGAAAGTTTCAGTTCAAAGAGGGGCATGCTGTTAAGGCTCGCCATCCTTCCCGAAAGGAAACTGTCTGAAGCGTTGTAGTATGTTCTGATAAAAAAGGCTGTATAGTCAACAATGTGTACGAAAATAGCTTTAAAAATTAAAGGGGATACATATGAGAAATCAGATATTCATTATTTTGTTTATAAGCTTTTTTGCTCTAGCATTATGTATTCAGCATCCATCCGTTCAACACTTTGATGAACAAGTTGTGTTATTAGTTGAAGAGTGGCGCACTCCTTTATTAACCACTTGGATGATTTTCTTTACATACGTAGGTTCCATTAAAGTGATGGGGCCCATTACCATGCTTCTTGCTTTCATTTTTCTTTTAAATCGGAAATTAATCGAGATTGTATTTCTTTTCATGACATTTTTTTCAGTACGGTTAGTAAACACGTTCTTGAAACTTTTATTTGAAAGGGAACGACCTAGCTTTGATCGAGTTATGGAAAGTGGGGGATTTTCATTTCCGAGTGGGCATGCAATGAATTCAATAGCCGTATTTGGATTTATATTAATTTTATTGCTTCAGATAACTAAAAATAAAATTGTAAAAGTTTTGATCACCTTCATGGTCGTTATACTAGTCTTATTTATCGGTTTAAGTCGTGTGTATGTTGGAGTACATTACCCGACTGACATCCTCGCTGGCTTTTTTGCGGGAGGAAGTTGGTTGTTAATTTTGGTTGCGTTTTACAATAAAGTTCGACAAAATCTATAATTTTTTTACAAAGGAATCTCGGTTGAAAAAGCTAATTATTAGTAATAAGAAGTAGGCCGGGAGGGATTAGATGGTTTCAGTTTTTAAATTTAAAAATAAAGTGTCGGAATATGATGTAACCATTTTTCAAACGCCCAATTATCGGGATGAAAAAGGATATCGAGCTGTTTATCGTCTACTGGTCGAAGCGAAAAATCATGAGCAAGCATTGTATGAAACCTTTCGAACGTTTAATATTCCAGATGCAATGCCTGATGATTATGATGCCAGATACTTAGGGACTGGGGATATCGTCTTAATTGATGAAGGGAAAAGGGGACAGACGTATTACCAGCTACAGCCGGGTGGATGGGTAAAGATTAATCGGATTCATGTTAGGTAGCGAAAAACCTCCGAAAAGATGAAAAATCTTTTTGGAGGTTTGTATGATGGGAACATATCGTAAGGTTCTTGTTGTTGTTACAGAAAGTTTAAGTTCAATAAAGTGTTAAAGGATTCTCTTTACCGTTTTAGCTCAAACCATCAGCTCGGATCGCTTCGGTCCTGCTGTGCCGACGGAATCCACCTCGCAGGTCCTCCAGCGCCCTTCGCCTAAGGACTTGCGCTTTGCGCTTTTCTTAACCGTAAGTATCTACAGGTTATGCCCAGGGCTATTTTTACGTTTCGTAGCATCTTGCTCTTTATGATGCGCCTCTTGCTCAGCCGAAATGATGTTTTCAGGAACATGGTTGTTTTTCTTTTGTTCGTTTATGCGATTGCGATGCTTTTTTCCCATAAAATCACCTCCACTAATATAGTGCGACCTTAAAAGCGATTTCATCCTTTCGAGAAAAAATTTTTCATTCAATCGTTCAGGTTATTTATTAATTACTTGAGATATGATAAGATTGTTCATGCTTTCATTTTTTACGTAATAAGGAGGACAAAAAATGAGTGTACATATTGGTGCAAAAAAAGGAGAAATTGCGGAAACGGTCTTACTTCCTGGAGATCCGTTACGAGCTAAATATATTGCGGAAACATTTTTAGAAGATGTGACATGCTATAACGAAGTTCGCGGTATGTACGGTTTTACAGGTACATATAAAGGAAAACGTATTTCTGTACAAGGAACTGGAATGGGTGTACCTTCTATCTCTATTTATGTTAACGAATTAATGCGAGAGTATGATGTAAAAACGCTAATCCGTGTTGGATCTTGTGGTGCAATTCAAAAAGATGTAAACGTTCGTGACGTCATTTTAGCAATGTCTTCATCTACTGACTCACAAATGAATCGTTTAACATTTGGTGGGGTTGACTACGCGCCAACTGCAAACTTTGAGTTATTAAAAAATGCCTATGATGCGGCGAAAGAGCGTAATATTGATGTAAAAGTTGGAAACGTATTCACAGCTGATATGTTCTATAATGACAATGCTGAACTTGAAAAATGGGCTCAGTATGGTATTCTCGCAATCGAAATGGAAACGACAGCTCTTTACACGTTAGCTGCGAAATTTAACCGTAAGGCACTATCTGTCTTAACAGTAAGTGACCATGTATTAACAGGTGAGGAAACGACAGCTGAAGAGCGTCAAACAACTTTTAACGAAATGATTGAGATTGCTTTAGAAGCTGCGATTAAAGAATAATACACCATACATTGTTAAGCACGGAGAATTTCCGTGCTTTTTTGTTGTTACAGAAAGTTTAAGTTCAATAAAGTGTTAAAGGATTCTCTTTACCGTTTTTTTTTGGTGTGTAGCTCCAAGCGCCATCAGCTCGGGTCGCTTCGGCCCTGCTGTGGAGACGGAAGCCTCCTCGCAGGTCCTCCAGCGCCCTTCGCCTAAGGACTTGCGCTTTGCGCTTTTCTTAATGCTTCTTTTGCAGATAATATGAACAAGAAGGTTTTCTAGTATAGATTCTTTATTTTCGGTACCACTAAAACATGATACAATAAGTGCCATAATGTATATTGATCGTAAGTTTAAAGGTGGGCGAAACATGAAGAAAATAGCCGTAGGAGGCGCGGTCCTTTTGTTGCTAACAGGATGCAGCATCTCAAAAGAAGAACAGCCACAACAATCAGAAGCAGTGAATGAAGAACCAATACAACAACAAGAGGAAGAGCCAGTAAACCCGGACTTTCTTTTAGAGTCTGTTTATTTTAACGAAGTAAAAGAAGTCGATGGGAAAGTGACCATTCAAAATCCAGATAACATATTGGTGTTAGTAAACAAAGATTTTTACTTACCATCGGATTATATCCCGAGTGATTTAGTTAGACCGAATATTCCGTTTTCTTTTGGAGATTTAGATATTCCGAAGAGTTATATGAGAGCAGAGGCGGCAAAAGCTGTTGAACAACTTTTCGAGGCTGCGAATAAAGATGGTATTCAATTATTCGGCGTTTCAGCGTATAGACCATTTGAATATCAGCTAGGACTTTTTAATATGGAAGTGCAAGATAAAGGAGAGGAAGTAGCAGCGCAAGCAGTAGCTCAACCAGGTCAAAGTGAACATCAAACAGGATTAACCATAGATGTGACAAGCGCAAGTGTTCAATATGCCATTACACAACAATTTGGCGAAACAAAAGAAGGGAAATGGCTTGCAGAGCATGCGCATGAATTTGGATTTATTATTCGATATCCAAGTGGGAAAGAAGAGATTACGAAGTATCAATACGAACCGTGGCATATCCGTTATGTTGGTATTGAAGTCGCTTCAATTTTATACAAGTACGAGATCACATTGGAAGAATATTTTCATCAAGTAAAAGAAATTTAAAATAAAGAGGGATGGCAAGCGTGCGCCATCCCTTTAAATAGTTTTATAATAAGTTTACCAGAAGAGAAGTCCTCCAATGGCAACACCTGCAATAAAGGCAAGCCCAATTCCAAATGGAGCACCGTAGTATCCTCCGTAGTAACCACCATAGTACCCAAATCCGAATCCTCTAGGTCCTCTGGATATATAAGGTTGAATAAAAACGGTATCTCTCGTGACACGCGTAATTCTTCCTTCGTGAAAACCGCCACGACGGTCTTGAATTCGAACGTGTTTACCACGATAACGACAGCATAAATTATACATATTTTGTGGCATTTTATTCCCTCCTTCACATGTATTCATAGTTAGACTATGTCCAATGAAGGAAGGATGTTTGTACAAATGTCCAATCCTATTACTTTTTGCAAATAAAAATCGTGTATGACAAGCAATCTTTATATTTCATGACAAGTTGTTCATGTGTTGCAAGATATTGAAAATAGATGTCGTCAATCGTGTTATTCATATTCAATTCAACCATTGGTTGATCGTGAATAATCCAATCATCTGGGTGAATAACATCTAAAACATGAAATTGTTCTTTTTGGAAAGCTGAAATCCACTCATCATCTGTTAAGAATTGTGCAAACCCATAAAAGCGTTCTAATTCTGTTTTGTCTTGAGACGATAATGGCTCACTGATTGTCATTTCAATTGCCATTAAATACCCTCCATCATCTAATACTTTATAGATAGCAGGAAGAGATTTAGATATGTTAGTAAAGGCTAAAACTGATTCACATAAAGCGACGTGAAAAAATTGGTGAAGGGAAGGAAGATCTTCAACATCGATATTCAATAATGTGACATCTTTCTTATCTTTCATTCGCTCTTTTGCTTGTTTCACCATTTGTGGATGTGAATCAATGCCGGTTACAGTATGACCTAAATCATGAAGAATTTGTAACGTTTGACCAGTTCCGCATCCAATATCCACGAAAGAACATTTTCTTTTCAACTTTACATAGTCAAGTAAGTGTTTTGTTATAGGTAAACCGCCTGGATGAGCACTACTTATTCCAAATGCAGCCAACATGTTTAAATAGGGAGATTCCATTGATGAATTCCTTTCTTTTCACAATTTATATAGTATATGCAAAAGAAAGTTTAGTTGGTCAATCATTTGGACAACGATGAAAAAAGGGGCAGTCCTTTTCAGACAGCCCCTTCGGTTTAAATGGATTTTAATAATACATGCTTTTGATATATATCTTTCATCTTATTTTGAACAAGTTGAGAAAGTTGAACGGTATAAACATACTTCAAAGCTGGTTTTATAGCTAAACCATTAATAAACCATTTGATTTGTTTAGAAACGTACGTTTCTATTTGATTTTGATAATAAAAAACTTTCGTTTTAATTTTTTGATGAATATCAGTAGTAAGTTCATAGGAAAAATGAATAAGCTTGTATTCAATTTCTTCCATATAATTTTTAATATCCATCTACATCACCTACTTTGTAACTTCTCTGTAATATTAAATTTACAAAAAATTTAGAAAATAATCAACTGTTTTAGTATAATTTAAGAAAAAAGTTGGATTTTTGTAAACTTTGTAAACTTTTGCCTAGAATGTATTATTCAATAGCAAGAACAAGTGTGAAAAATAGTTCTTTGTTTGAAATTTTATTATTTTTTCTTAGTAAAGGTATATGATTAAAATAAAACAATAAATTCCAATTGAAAAATACTTTCATTATTGACGGATACAATGATGTTAGCCATAATGAATACATGAAATGAAGGTGGTGTTATTTTGTACATAAGAAAGAGAACGCTGTTCATATCCTTACTCATATTAGTTAGCGCAACAGTTTTTACAACCTTAATGGTCATTCAAGCAGGACCAAAAGTTGTGTCCAGTCAAGAAACATACGAAAAATTAAATGAAGTGATGGACATCCTCGAGAATCAATATGTAGAGGATATTGACCAAGATTTATTAATTGAAGGGGCCATTAAAGGGATGGTCGATTCTTTAGAAGACCCTTATACAACTTATATGGATAAAGAGGAAGCAAAAGGGTTTCATGAAACGATATCTTCAAGTTTTGAAGGTATAGGAGCAGAAGTGACAGAAGACAATGGCAAAATTATTATAGTCTCTCCAATCAAAGGTTCTCCTGCTGAGAAAGTAGGCTTAAAACCGGAAGATCAAATTTTAGAAGTCGATGGAGAAAGCATCGAAGGGCTGACAGTGAATGAAGCTGTCATGAAAATTCGTGGTGAAAAAGGGACTAAAGTTGAATTAACGATAGAGCGTGCGGGTGTAGGTGAAATGACCGTCACCATCACTCGTGACACCATCCCGATAAACACCGTGTACACCGATGTTACGGAAGATCGAATTGCAACCATTCAAATCACCCGCTTCTCTGAAAATACAGGGCAAGAGCTCGCAGAAGCCTTAATCGATCTTGAACAACAAAACATTCAAGGTATTGTTTTGGACTTAAGACAAAATCCTGGTGGCTTAATGGATCAAGCGATTGCAATGACGGATATGTTCTTAGAAAAAGGGAAAACGATTTTAAAAGTAGAAGATAAAGATGGGAATATTGAAACATATAAAGCATCGAATCCGAAGGTAGTAAACTGGCCGGTTGTTGTATTAACAGATGGAGGAACAGCTAGTGCGGCAGAGATTATGGCTGGTGCTTTACACGAATCAGCAAACATACCAATTGTAGGTGAAACTACTTTTGGAAAAGGAACGGTGCAAAATGCCCAAGAGTTTGAAGATGGAACATCCATTAAGTACACGATAGCAAAATGGCTTACTCCTTTAGGAACATGGATTCATGAAGATGGCCTAAAGCCTCAATATGAAGTTTCGCTTCCAGACTATGCCCATATTTCTTACTTAGACCCTACTATAGAAATTTCACAAGGGGATTCTTCAAATGATGTGAAAACAGCAGAAGAATTGTTTGAAGCGATTGGTTATGAAATGGAAGTAGATGGTTTCTTAGATCATGATGAAGTAGAGGTTATCGAAGCGTTTCAACAGGAAAATGAACTTGAAAAGTCAGGGATATTAACAGGCAAGACAACGGAAGTATTACTTGATCTCGTAAGGGAAAAAATTGCAGATAATGATACGCAGTTAAAGAAAGCATTTGAACTGTTGCAAAAATAATAAGAAAGCGGGGATTTCTATGAGAATAGATCCCCGCTTTTTTTTATAACCAAGTAGACATTTCTTGTACAGGAATGCGGCTACTTTTGTGAGCTTCTTTTGCAGCTTTTCCTACTGTAATGAGCATTACTGGAACGTAACGGTTACTAATATCAAATTGTTCAACTAATTGTTGGCTGTTAAAGCCACCGATTGCACACGTGTCATAACCTTTCGCTTTCGCGGCTAACATAAGCTGCATAGCTGCAAGAGATGCATTTGAAAACGCAGCATCACGTGCATATTGATCGTTTTGATATGCGCCATTGATTTGAGATGCTAACGTTTCTTTAATTTCCTCGGTCATGTAACCATGCTCCACAAGTGGACTATAGACTGTTTCAGCATTTTCATTGGCTTTTAAGTCACCTAAAATGCCAATAACAACAGAAGATTCAACGATTTGATTTTGGTTATAAGCGATCGGTAATAATTTTTTCTTTGCTTCATCTGTATGGAAGACAACGAAATGCCAATGTTGTAAATTCCATGCAGATGGGGCTTTTGATGTAATCGTTAATAATTCTTCTACTTCTTCTTTTGTCATTTTTGCTGTAGAATCATAATGGCGAACGGAAGTACGTTCCTCCATTACTTGTAGTGCATCTTTTTCCATTACATTTGTAGACATGTTAAAACCTCCAAGTTGTAAATATAAGCTTTAGTCGCTATAATATAAAATATAAACAGACTCACTTTTTGTAAGTCACTATTTATTATTATCATATTTTTCATAAACGTCAAGAAAAATGCAGTAGGGGATGATTGGTACATGGATAAGCTCTGTCCAAATGTTGAGCGAGCTTTTTCCTTATTGGGAAAACGATGGAATGGTTTAATCATTTATGTGCTATTGAAAGGGCCAAAACGCTTCAAAGACCTTACGGAAAGTATCCCAGGAATTAGTCAAAAAATGCTTGCTGACAGATTGAAAGAGTTGGAAGAAGTGGGAATCGTTAAACGAAATGTGTATCCTGAAACACCAGTCCGAATTGAATATGCTTTAACCGATAAAGGTCAATCGCTTGAAAATGTAATGATGGAAGCTCAAAAATGGGCTTATCAATATCAGACAGAATGCTGAAGTCGTAAGTTTATTTGGTTTTTTAGGACGAACGCCCATTCCAAATAGTCTATAGGTGAATACCCTTTAAAGAAAGAACATTTGAAAGGGTGTTTCGATGTATCCGAGATATATGCGTAATCCAGGAGGTCCCGGTTTTCGTCCGTTTTTTCCAATTGGGTTTCCTTTTATCGGTGGGTTTCTTGGAGGTTTGTTAGGGAGTGCGATCATTCGTCCGCGCCCACCATACCCCTATCCACCACCGTATCCACCATATGGAGGTGGACCATACCCACCACCGCCGCCGCCATACCCACCATATCCACCGTATGGACCAGGACCAGGTGGGCCTTATGGAAGTGGGGGGCCGTATTAAAGAGAGGTTTTAGTTCTACCATAGGAAGTTATTGATGCGAACAGTGAAGTAGTATGTAAGTTACCACATGTAACAAGGAAATGATCATGATAAAAAACTACCTGTACAGAACAGGTAGTTTTTTAAGGGGTTATTTCAATTTCGGTATAATCAACATCTTCCATCTTCGTTAATTGAATTTCTAGCGTTTGTTCTTTAATAAAGGCTTTTGTTCCTTTACGACGAACGGGGGCAGGGAGCATAATCTTTTGAAACTCCACTTCCGAACTTTGGATAATGTGTAACGTATGATGTGTATGACGAATTTTTATCGGATGATTTTCATCGCTTAGAGGGACTTTGACAAACACATATTCACTCGTTTCAATGACATCAATCGGTAATTCTTCAACTTTTGTTTCTTCAGAAACTTGATTGTCATCTTCACGCATGATCATAGAAGGAGAGAATGATTCACCAAATACTTGAGTCATCACATCGTTGACATACTTTTCGACATCTTTTGGATTCATGTTTTTAAGCATATCATTCATTTGAAAGGGGAAGTTGGAGGATTTATTCCAAGGAAACATTTTATCCACATCCTTTTTAGGTGAAATAGAACGTAATCACACTACTATATGAATTCTATTCGTAAATGTTCATCACAATATCATATGAAATAGAGGTGCTTTTACTATGATCGAGGAAAAACAAGGTGTTTTTTACATGGCACTAGCGTACATTTTGTGGGGAGTGTTTCCGCTTTATTGGAAATTTTTGGAGGAAGTTCCTTCAGAAGAAATACTAGCTCATCGAATTATTTGGTCATTTGGATTTATGATCATCTTACTTATTTTCACTCGCGAGGTCCGCAAGCTTCTTGGACAAATTACAGAAATATTGAGAAAACCGAAATTACTTCTATACTTATTTTTATCGTCGGTGCTAATAAGTATAAATTGGTTTGTCTACATATGGGCAGTTAATCATGAAAGAGTTTTAGAAACAAGTTTAGGCTATTATATTAATCCAATCGTAAGTGTGTTTTTAGGAAAACTTTTTTTGAGTGAAAAAATGAACAGAGGTCAACAAGTTGCATTTATGCTTGCTGGAATTGGAGTTCTTATTTCAGCATTCGAATACGGGAAGATTCCGTGGGTTTCCTTGTTGCTCGCATTAACGTTTGGGTTTTACGGTTTAACGAAAAAGATGACAAAATTAAAAGCTTCATTTAGCTTAACGCTCGAAACTTTATTTGTTTTACCAATTGCCATGAGTTACTTTATATATATTTCGTCAAATGGAGAAAGCGCCTTTTTAATCAGTGATATGCATACCGTCTTATTACTCATTGGTGGAGGGATTGCAACGGCCATTCCATTGCTATTATTTGCGAGCGGTGCAACAAAAATTCCGCTCTTTATGATAGGTGTCTTACAATATATCGCACCGACGATTACATTTTTTATTGGAGTTTTCTTATATCATGAACCATTTTCGGTCTATGACTTCTTTACATTCTCGTTCATTTGGTGTGGTATAATTGTGTTTACATTAAGCCAAATGAACGTTAAAAGCAAATGGAAATGGAAGAAAGCTAAATCATTCCATATGTAAAAGGAGAATGCGCTATGGAATATACACAACAAATGAAGAATCGGATAAAACGAATTGAGGGGCAGCTTCGCGGCATTTTGAAAATGATGGAAGAAGGGAAGGATTGCCGGGAAATTGTGACGCAAATGTCGGCAGCTCGAAATGGATTAGACCGAACGATCGGAGTCGTCGTAAGTGCCAATTTAGAAAAGTGTGTCCGCGACCAAATCGAAAAGGGTGAAGATACAAAACATCTAGTTGAAGAAGCGGTTCAATTACTTGTGAAAAGTCGATAATCGAGCAACTGTCTCCCTTCAACAGCAGGGATAAGGAGCCGTTGTGAAGAACTTTAAAATAATGCATAAGGCTCACCTAATTTAGGTATACAATAATTATCTTATGTAAACAACAAGGGATAAAATTTATAATCATCATAAGTGGAATGAGGAGCCTTCAAAGTGCTCCTTTTCGCATTTAAAGCCAAAGCTCTTTTCTAAAAGATTGTTATTTTTAGTATGTATTAAACACATTGATCACGATTATTTTCTTTAAGTAATGAAGCGGAGGGCACTTGATTCCTGTTGGATGTCGAGGAAAACAAGTTATCGGGAGTATAATGGTAAGTATTCATTCTAAAAATGGCTGAAAAAACAGCAAAGCATACAAAAACAGCCAAAGCAAAATTTTTTACTTATGCATCTAAAACTTTTACAATACGAAGGAGAATACGTTGGATATGAATGAGTTGTTAAAATCTTATCAATCCCTATGGTCGAACAGATCCTTAAAAGAGGTACACAATGAAGAATTTACATTGAAAGATATTATTAAAGCTGAATTATTGGATGAGAAGACTCACCCACGTTTACGAAAATCACCTGAAGCAAAATTCGTTCAAGCTTCAAAACGGATTGTCTATTCCAACTTGTCCCATGAAGAAAAACTGCAGTTATTATTGTTGCATCATGAAGTAATAGAAGAAATTCGTTCTTGATACGGATGGGTAGTTAGTCCCTTTTAACCTTTCGAAAACGAGAAAGTCTGAGATTGAACAAGAAAGTTATAAGGTGTTGAAAGACCATATTATAGAAATGCAACATGAGTCTTGGCCATGTCGAATACTAAAAATTATCGGTACATAAATTCAAGTCGTTATCCCGTATTCATAACGAATATGTTAAAGGTCGTGGTTTCTTTAGACAAACAAAGTGGAGGGTAGCTACAATACAGGGGTATCTACCGAAAATAAGCATGCATCTGAAGAATGTTTGGGTTCTCTGAAAGGGTATGTAAAAGAACTTTATACACAAAAAGAGTCATTATTCGAAACATCATGATGGAAGCAAGAAAAATAATAAGAAATTAAGGAGGTTCATTACGTTGCAAAAAGTAAATGTAGAACAAATTCAGCGTAAATTAGATGAATTTGTTCATGAAAATGTATATGTACACTTGGAAACGACAACAGGTGCCTATAACGCTCATAATAACGAAAATAATATGACTGTTGTTGCGTTTATTCGAAATGCAAAAGTAAAATTCTCACAAGCGAAAATAAAAGGGAAAGGCCCTTATCGCGTAGGGTTAAAGACTGAAGATGGATGGATTTATGCGGAGGGAATTACCGATTATGAAATCGATAACGGTGGTCGATTATTAATGGCAGGACATGATCAAGATGGCAAATTGGCTATTGCGCTTCAAATAAGTAAATCACCATTTCAAGAATAAAGGAGTATAACGATGGAAGAACGATTATTAGTTATCTTGCCCCATCCGGACGATGAGGCGTTTGGCGTCGCTGGGTTTATCGCTTTAAAACGAAAAGAAAACGTGCCTGTTACGTATGCATGCTGTACTTTAGGAGAAATGGGGAGAAATATGGGAAACCCCATCATTGCTAATCGGGAAACGTTACGAAATATTCGAAAGCAGGAGTTGGAAGAAGTCGCGAAAGTTCTTGATATTAAAGATTTACGAATGTTAGGATATCGAGATAAAACGTTGGAGTTTGAAGATGATGAAAAACTTTCCAATCATTTTTATGACATTATCCAAGATGTGAAACCAACGCATATTGTGACATTTTATCCAGGCTATGCTGTTCATCCTGATCACGATGCGTGCGGTGCAGCTGTCATTCGTGCGGTTGAAAAAATGGAAGCACATTTACGTCCAACTGTTTATTGTCTAGCTTTTTCCAATGACCGCTTTGAGCATATTGGACACCCAGATGTTGAAATTGACATAAAAGAAGTAGCTGACATAAAGCTTGAAGCCATTAAAGCGCATAAGTCACAGACATTTTGGCTTGTTCAAAATATTCAATTTGATCAACGATTACAACAAATGTTAGAGAAAGAAGTGTTTTGGACGTACAAGTTCGATTAATAAAAAAGGAGGGGGATGTCCGAATTTTCAGCCCCTTCCTCTTGATAAGAAAAGAAGCAAAAAAAAATTTCGTTCTCGTAACTGTAGGGTGACCAACCCAATCGGCATAGCCGTATATTATTTCAAATGAGTTACGGAAAATAATAAAACCTACCAACAATAATCCTCTCAATCAAGTTGATAAGGTTCCTCATTCAATTGCCATGTTAACCATCATTTTCACAACGAAATCTTCTCTTACGCACTGAGAGCAAGGGTGCGAATTGCCTTTCCGAAGTAAGCTAAGTACATGAAGGATACAAGTTGAAGACGTTTTATATGACTGATATGTAGTGGTTCCAATAGATCGTTGGAAAGTAAAAAGTATTACATCATAAAAAACAAAAGCAAGTGGAGAAAACAGTCCACTTGCTTCATTTTTAGGGACTTATAAAGCAGCCCCTTCGTTTATAGTCTGAAACTTTTTTTGTACGATTTTCAAACGGAAAGATAAACAAATGGCTCCAACGGCTAAACCAGTTATTAAACCGACCCAATAACCAAATGGGCCGAGTGTTGTTTCATTTGCAAGAATAAATCCAACAGGTAAACCGATAACCCAATAAGAAATTAAAGACATAATGAAAGTGACATTCACGTCTTTATATCCTCTAAGTACGCCCTGAATGGGTGCTTGAATCGCATCAGAAAGCTGGAAGAAAATGGCGTATAAAAGGAACTGTTGCGTTAAATATAAAACAGCTTCTTCTGTTGTATAAAGGCCTGCAATCGGTGAACGTAAAAAGTAAATAATCGCAGCTGTTACAATGGATAAGAGAACTGCAAATGCGATTCCAATGACTGAATATTGTTTCGCATCTCTCCACCTTCTGCCGCCCACTTCAAAGCCCACTACAATCGTTAATGCCATTGATATACTTAATGGAAGCATATACATCATGGAGGCAAAATTTAACGCTGCCTGATGGGAAGCGATCGTCACAGTATCGTAGTTGCTCATGAATAACGTAACAGCAGCGAAGATACTCGTTTCAAAAAAGATTGAAAGGCCAATAGGCACTCCGACTTGTAAAATTTCTTTCCATTTCGCCATCGATACAGGTTTAAATGCTTCAAAAATACGGAAGCGACAGAAGGGATCTTTTTTCTTTACAATATAAAAGGATAAACCGAAAATAAACCAGTACGTAATTGCAGAAGCAATTCCCGCACCAATCCCACCGAAGCTAGGAATGAAAAACGCTCCGAAAATAAAAACATAATTAAACAGTATATTAACAGGTAGCGATGTTAAGGTAATGACCATCGTCACACGCGTCTGTCCTAGCGCATCAATAAAACTTCTAAATACGGTGTTTGCAAATAAAGGGAAGATACCAAATGATAGTGCAATCAAGTATCCTTTCGCAATTCGGTTTACGGAATCTGTTAAATCCATTAAACCAAGTATCCAATCGATCGTCACGAAACCCATAATTAAAATAATAACAGACAAAAAGAGTGATAAATAGATTCCTTGAAAGACAGAATTTGATACTTCGTTTTCTTTTTTGGCTCCAACTAATTGGGCGACTATCGGGGTGATTGCAAGTAAAATACCGCTCAATCCTGTATATACGGGAACCCATATGCTTGATCCGATGGCGACTCCAGCTAAATCGGCCGAACTGACACGACCAGACATCATCGTATCAAAGAAATTCATTGCATATAAACTAATCTGGGTGATGAAAATGGGTGTAAAAATCACGAAAAACTGCAGGACTTTTTCCTTTAAAGAATTAGTTATCTTCATATCCGTTTCCTCGATTTCAATAGAGTATGAATGAATTATATAAAAAAAGTAGTAGACTGACAATTTTTTCAATATTCAATACTTATTTCGTATAGCGAAACAATAAAAAGCGTGCTATAGTAAATGTTAAAAAATTAAAAGAGGGTATATACCATGTGGAGAAATAGAAATGTATGGATAGTATTATCGGGTGAGCTCATTGCTGGATTAGGTTTATGGCTTGGAATCATCGGTAACTTAGAATTTATGCAGCAAAATATACCATCCGATTTCAAGAAATCGGTTATTTTATTTATTGGCCTTTTAGCTGGAGTAGTGGTCGGTCCGCTAGCTGGAAACGTAATTGATCGCTACTCCAAAAAAGCAATACTTGTGTACGCAAGCTTAGGGCGTATGGTTAGTGTATTATTTATGTTTTGGGCGATTGCGGAACAAGAAATCTTTTTTATGGTTTTATTTTTAATTGTCATTCAAATTTCAGCAGCCTTTTACTTTCCTGCATTGCAAGCTGTCATTCCCATGATTGTAGAGGAGAAAGAAATCCTTGATTTAAATCGTGTTCATATGAATGTCGGGACTATCTCACGTATTGCTGGAACGGCTTTGGCTGGATTTCTTCTAACGATTGTAAGTCTTTCTACTTTATATGTAGGTTCAATGGTTGCCTATTTTGCACTTTTTGTTGCGACATTTTATTTGCAAGTACCAGAAGAAGAACAGAATAAATCGAAAAAGAAAGAAAAAACATCTTTTGTCGAGGTTTTTCCTATATTGAAACAAAACGATATTGCACTTCGCGCGGTGATATTAATGATTGTCCCAATTATCTTCATTGGCGGATTTAATTTAATGGTCATTGAATTAAGTGAATGGCATCAAGAAGCCTCAATGAAAGGGATGATCTATACTGTTGAAGGAATTGGCTTTTTATTAGGGGCATTTCTCGTTAAACGGTTAACAGAAGTTGTTGACCATGAGAAGTTAATGCTTCTATTCGCCATATTTATTTCCATTGCGCATCTACTATTATTCTATAGTGAATACAAGTCCACAATATATATTTCCTTTGCGGTATTTGGAATCTCAGCGGGATGTTTTTTCCCAATCGTAACGACCATCTTACAAACAAAAGTAGATCGTGCTTATCATGGACGTCTCTTTTCATTTAGAAGTATGTATGATCGAATATTGTTCCAAATCGTTTTGTTATTAACAGGTTTATTTTTAGATACAATTGGACTTCAAAAGATGGTGTTGTTATTTGGTTTGTTTTCGCTATTTACTGTTTCTTTCGTTTATTATCAAAAACGTTTCCTGACAAATGCGGTTGCCAAAAAAGTATAAGAAAGCTCGTATCGTTCGATTTTGTAGAATCGGCCCTCTCGGAAAATAGGAAAATATATATATTTATGCATAAAAACAAAAAATATTGTAGTTTTTTAGACTTGCATTTAGTAAAATTATGTTAATCGAATGTGTTTCTAGGAGGGTATTCGCTATATGAAGCGGAAAATAATCGGACTAACAACATCAGCTGTACTTGGTTCTACAATGATTACCACCATCGCATCTGCAGATAGTATTAAAGTAAAGTCTGGTGATACGCTTTGGAGTTTGTCTCAAAAGTACAATACGTCAGTGTCCTCATTAAAATCAGTTAACGGCCTTACAACTGATTTCTTGTATGTAGGACAAGTACTTCAAATTCCTGGGCAAAACAACAATGAAACGACAACAAGTACTGTGAAACAAGAAACACCAACTGAAACGACTTCAACAAATAAAACATATACTGTGAAAAAAGGGGACTCGCTCTGGTTAATTGCCAACAAGCACTCCGTTTCAGTTCAACAATTAAAAGAATGGAATGCATTGTCTTCTGATGTCATTTATCCTGGGCAGACGCTAAAGCTGAATAAGACAGAAGGTCAGACGCCAGCGGAGTCAAGTCAGTCGAATACAACAGAAAACAAGCAATCATCTAATAAGGAAGTATCGAATACATATACGGTGAAACAAGGTGATTCGCTATGGAAAATCGCTTCTTCATTAAATGTATCTGTTCAGCAGCTTAAATCTATGAATCAATTAAGCTCAGACACTATTTATCCAGGACAAGTATTAAAAGTAACAACAACGGTTGTTGATTCGCCTACACCAAGTGAAAAGCAAACTCAAACTGAACAACAAACCGATACGATTACAAACGGTAAAGTTCTGTTGATGATTAATGAGGCAAAAAAACTCACCGGCACTCCTTATAAGTGGGGAGGGAATACTCCATCTGGATTTGATTGTAGCGGCTTTATTTATTACGTAATGAATAAAGTAACATCGATCTCTCGTTTGTCTACTGCTGGGTATTGGAACGTAATGACAGAAGTGAAAGAGCCTTCTGTTGGAGACTTTGTTTATTTTGAAACGTATAAAGAAGGCCCTTCACATATGGGAATTTATTTAGGGAATCAGCAATTCATTCATGCTAGTTCTAGCGGTGTGATGATTTCTAGCTTAACGAATTCCTATTGGAAGGAACGGTACTTAGGAGCAAAACGTTATTTTCAATAATCTTTTGTAAGGACGATTTGGATGTAAGTGATTGTTCAAGCTATTGAAAAACCAATTCAACCGACAAGCTAGGCCATGTTGCGCAAAAAGTACGGGGGTTTAAAAATTTGAATCAAACAGGAACGCTATACTTTTTCTGCGGAAAAATGGGCGCAGGAAAATCAACGAAATCAATACAGTTAGCGAAGGATAAACATGCGGTACTCTTATCGGAGGATGAGTGGCTTTCATCTCTGTTTCCCAATCAAATCAAAACCTTTGATGATTATTTGAAATTTTCACTGCAAATCAAGCCATTGGTGAAAAAACATGTCCAAAACATATTAAGTGTCGGTACAGATGTTGTAATGGATTTCCCGGCTAATACGAAAAAACAGCGGGAGTGGTTTTTGGATATGGCATCAGGGGTTAATGCATGCCACCAACTAATATATCTGAATGTAAAGAACGAACAATGCTTACGACAAATTGAACGAAGGCGTACTGAACAACCCGAAAGAGCACCTTTTGATACGGAAGCAATGTTTTTCCGTGTTACGAAATTTTTTGAAGCACCTGAAGCATCAGAAGGTTTAAATATACTAGAGTTATGTGGAGATGAATGGCAAAAAGGGTAACTGTGATGAGATATTAAAAGCGCAGGGGACTATAACCTCTGCGCTTTTCAATGTTCTTATAAAGATATTAAGTTCACAACTAAACGGATGAACTGTAATCGGGAAAACGTGACTCGTATTCTTTTGTTTTTCGTAGTTAATTCCTTTTCATTCATTTAATTTTTAGGTAAAATTTAAGCTTAGAATATTCATAGTAGAAAGGGTTACGTTATGAGTCAATTCGTACAAACATTACCTGAAGAGATTCAAAAAATGATTCAGGAGCGATATCAATCAAATCAAAGCTCTGAAGAACAAAGACTGATCGGAGCAGGAGGATATGTTGCTCAAGATTCAAAAATATTAGAAGATGCATTAATTGCATTATCGCTCGGAAAAAATGTTTTATTAAAAGGACCTACAGGTTCTGGAAAGACAAAGTTAGCGGAAACGTTATCCGCAACATACTCTCAGCCGATGCATAGCATCAACTGTTCGGTTGATTTAGATGCGGAAGCATTATTAGGTTATAAAACAATTGACTATGTTGATGAGAAGCAAGTCATCTCATTTGTCGAAGGACCGGTTATTAAAGCGATGAAGCAAGGGCACTTACTCTATATAGATGAGATTAATATGGCAAAGCCAGAGACACTCCCGATTCTAAATGGAGTACTAGACTACCGTAAAACGATTACCAATCCGTTTACTGGGGAAGTCATACGAGCGAAAGAAGGGTTTGGAGTCATTGCTGCAATTAACGAAGGGTATGTTGGAACCGTACCGTTGAATGAAGCGTTGAAAAATCGCTTTGTTATTATCGACGTTCCTTATATTTCGGGGGTCACACTAAAAAAAGTTATCCAAGCCCAATCAAAGCTTTCCAATGAACAATTGATTGAGCAGTTTGTCACATTATCTACCGATATAATTGGACAAGTTCAAAATGGACAAATGTCAGAAGAAGCGGCATCTATTCGCGCATTGTTAGATACATGTGATTTAGCTGTATACATTCCACCGAAACGAGCAATTGAACGAGGAATCATTGGGAAATTAGAAGACGAGAGAGAAAAAGCGGCAATTCGAAATGTTGCAGAAACAATCTTTGAGTGAGGGTTTCGTCTATGAGATTTATTAAATTTAATGACGAAGTCGTCGATTCTTTTGCTTTTATGGAACTAATTGATCTAGCAAAAGCATTGACGAAAGATACCGAAGTTGAGGTGAAATTTGGGGTACAGTCCTATTATCACCCGGTTGAAAAAAATATTTACGTCACCCATTTTTGGAATCATCGGCCCTTAAAGGATAAAATGTATGGTTTAAAGACCGATGTCTATCTTCGTAGCCTTGGGAGTTATTTTGACACCGACTTTACAGTAATGGAATCGTTTTTAAAGAAAGTAAAGCAATCACCTTTACAAAATTTCGCCCGGCAGCTGTTTATGATGTTAGAAGATCAACGACTTGAAGATGAAATAGTGCGTCTAAGACCCGGAACAAAAAAAGCGTTTGAGGCTAGAAGGCGCATGTACCGAAAGTATTATGAAACACAATTAAAAGCGAACTTGGACCGCAGTGTTTATACAGACGCATTATTTAATGGTCTATACCTATTGTTAAATGCGACATCACCTTTGGAAGAATTGCCTCCAATAGAAGAAAAAATTGATTTAGTAGTGCCATTTTTAAAACAGCAACTTACTCGTTCATTTGATGCAGCATCGACACTGGATATAAATGACATTGTTTTAGAAACAATTGAAGTGCTAGAAGAAGTTCTTTCCAAAGATCTGTTTAGCTCATACTTTATTTTACCTGAACTCGATTTAATAGAAGAATCGAGCGGTTTAACGTTTGATGATTTAAAACGAAAAGATGGGTTAAGTAATGATGATGTATTGAAGGATGCGAAAGAAGGGGACGAAGATGTTCATGAAGATAAGCTTCCAACTTGGCATCGGGAAACGAGTAAACCAACAAAAAGCTTTCTACAATTTGATTTAGAACACGGGACGAAAACAGATATTTTAGGAGAAGGAACGGCTCGAGAAGGCGATTCTCATGACCAAGCACTCGGGTTAGTACATGGGCGTAGTCAGCAGACTTCTCAAAATGATTATTCAGAACTGGAGGCTGATCGTCTGTATGAAGATACAGATGAGGCTGCAGGAAAATCCTCTTATGGGAAGGAAAACAAGTATGCAACTGCCTTAACGAAGGACATTTTGCCCGTAACCGTCCAAGATAAGCAAAAGTATGATACGTACAAAAAAGAAATCATTACCTACCAAAAAAAGTTGAAAAACATCATCCAAAAAATGTTGGAACACAAAAAGCAACGACCGAAAACAGATTATCATTACGGTCGCTTAAGCAAGAAGCTCGTCCGCCTTTTCACTGAAGAAAACCCGAGAATGTTTTACAAAAAAGAACATCCATCTTCCGAAATTGATGCAGTTTTTACATTATTAGTCGATTGTTCAGCATCGATGTTTGATAAAATGGAGGAAACGAAACGAGGTATTACTCTCTTTCATGAAGCGCTAAAAAGCGTTTTAGTGCCTCATGAAATCATCGGCTTTTGGGAGGATACTCAAGATGCAACGGAGACGTATCAACCGAACTATTTTCAACATGTGATTAAATTTGAAACATCTTCTCAACCTTCTAAAGGTCCAGAAATCGTACAATTAGAGCCGCAAGAAGATAATCGTGATGGTTTTGCTATTCGGCACATGACGAAACGACTTCAAAGGAGAACAGAAAAGCAAAAGTTTTTGATTGTATTTTCTGATGGTGAGCCTGCAGCTTTTGGTTATGAACAAAATGGAATCGTTGATACGCATGAAGCGGTTCTTGAAGCAAGGAAGGCTGGTATTGAATGCATTAATATCTTCTTGTCCAATGGGGAAGTAGAAGAAAGTGTCCGAAAAACCATTGAAAATATATATGGAAACTACAGTATCATCGTTCCAGATATTAATGAGTTGCCAGATATTTTATTCCCATTATTAAAGAAACTGTTACAAAAAAGTATTATCATGTAATTAAATCCAGAAGGTGTAGTAAACACTTTCTGGATTTTTTGTTCTTGTTACAGAGAGTTTAAGTTCAATTAAGTGTTAGAGTATTATCTTTACAGTTTTTTGGTGTCTAGCTCCAAGCGTCATCTGCTCGGATCGCTTCGGCCCTCCAGTGGAAACAGTAATTGCAGATGATTCCGCTGAGATCGTGCAAATTAAGGAGACTGTCTAACAGAATGAGAGGTCACAGATAAAGGAGATATTGCGAGGATTACGAGCAGATTTCTACTTATCACCAGTCTGGTAGCCCGAAAGAAGACAGGTTTTCCTGAGGAAAACGTCCACCATTCGCATTGAATGATACAACCATAAACAACAATCTTTTAGAAAACGACCTTTTTAGGACGAATAATATACATGGTTTAGGGTAATCTCTATTCAATATTGTAATGATAATTATCTATTACTTATTCCTTGTAAAACTAACTATATATATGAAAACAGCCTAATAAATGATTTTAGCTACATTAATATTATTTAGTTAGAAACATACTAATCGTTTTGTTTCTTGTATATAAGTAATTTTACGAAAAAGTATATGTGATTTGTTATGAAATGGACGTTTATGACGGATTATTATTCTGTTAAAAAGAACAAAAATTCAGTCCGCGGTACAAAACATAAAATTCTTTCGTGCAAATGTTAATTTTTAAGTAATTTTTATTGGAGTATGAAGGTAAATAGTGTTAAAATACATTTGGAAGCGTTTTATACTACTATCATTTTACAATTATTCAGTTGATGCATTGAGTAGTATAAACGTGAATTAAATTTTAACTTTTCAGAATTAATACATGATTCTAATGATTAAGAGATCATTGGGGGTTTTTGCGAGATGGAACAACAATCAGGTAGTCGCGTCCATCCATGGCAACATTTTCACGGTCCGAATTTAGGATATGTCATGGAACTTTATGAACAGTATTTACAAGACCCAAGTTCGATTGATGAAGAACTTCGCGGGATGTTTGATGCTTGGGGGGCTCCACAAGTTTCAAACGAAGAGGGGACAACGATTTCCCAAGCAGAACAAATGACGTACAGTATTCAAAAACTACAAAAAGTCGCATCTGCGGTTAAACTTGCAGAAGATATCCGTACATATGGTCATTTGAATGCTTCTATTTATCCGATGGGTATTAAGCCAGAATATCGGGATGTCGTTGATTTATATCGATATGGACTTTCTATGGAAGATTTAATCGAAATTCCAGCAAAGATATTATGTCCAAATGCTCCTGACCATGTTAAAAACGGGGTTCAGGCGATTGAATATTTAAAAGAAGTGTATACGAAAACCATTGCTTTTGAATTTCAGCACGTTCATGAAATTGAAGAAAAACAGTGGTTAAATGAAATGGTGGAATCAGGACAAATCTTCCGAGATCTATCCGATGAAAAACGTCTTTCCTTATTAAAGCGACTTTCAGAAGTTGAAGGATTTGAAAGTTTCTTACACCGTACATTTGTTGGACAAAAGCGCTTTTCTATTGAAGGACTCGACATGCTCGTTCCGATGTTAGATGAATTAATTCAAGAAGCGGTTCAACATGGAACGAATAATATTAATATTGGTATGGCTCACCGTGGACGCTTAAGTGTGCTCGCTCATGTCCTTGGAAAGCCTTATGAATTAATTTTCTCAGAATTCCAACATGCTCCAAATAAAGAGCTCGTTCCTTCAGAAGGTTCTATTGGCATCAACTACGGCTGGAGCGGAGACGTAAAATATCATTTAGGTGCAGATAAGCAGATTAAAGAAGAAAATACGGTTCGTGCTCGTTTAACGTTAGCGAATAATCCGAGCCATTTAGAATTTATTGATCCGATTGTAGAAGGATATACGAGAGCGGCGCAAGACGATCGTTCGAAGAAAGGATATCCTGTTCAAGATGAAAAGAAATCAATGGCCGTACTCATTCACGGGGATGCTGCATTTCCAGGTGAAGGTGTAGTCGCCGAAACGTTGAATCTAAGTCAATTAACGGGCTACAAAACAGGTGGAACGATCCATATTATCGCTAATAATATGATTGGTTTCACGACTGAAAGCAGAGATTCAAGATCAACGAAATACGCGAGTGACTTAGCGAAAGGGTTTGAAATCCCAATTATCCATGTAAATGCAGACGATCCGGAAGCATGCTTAGCTGCGATCTATATTGCGCATTTATATCGCCAAAAGTTTCATAAAGATTTCTTAATCGATTTAATTGGATACCGTCGTTACGGACATAATGAAATGGATGAGCCATTGGCAACGAATCCATTATTATATGGAAAGATTCAAAAGCATGACACTATCCGAAAAATTTATGCGGATCAATTAGTCGCTTCAAACGTTACGACTGCTGATGCCGTCAAAGAAATGCAAGAAGAAATCGAAAGTAAGCTCAAGGAAGCTTATGAAAAAGTACCTAAGAAAAGTGATGTAGTTGAGGATATTCACGTTCCTGAAACAGTAAGTTGTGGACTACCAAAATTACAGACCGGTGTAGAAGAAGAGATTTTAAATCAAGTAAATGAAGATTTAATTAAGCTGCCGGATGGATTTAATGCATTTAAAAAGCTTCAACGAATTTTAGAACGTCGTTCAAAAGTATATGATTCTGAGCGTAAAGTTGATTGGTCATTAGCAGAAGCGTTTGCCTTTGCAACGATTTTAAAAGATGGAACGCCGATTCGTCTTACTGGACAAGACTCAGAGCGTGGAACGTTTGCTCATCGTCATCTTGTATTGCATGATACAGAAACAGGTGCATTATATTCTCCATTACATGAAATGAGAGATGCGAACGCGTCATTTGCGATTCATAATTCACCGTTATCAGAAGTATCCGTTTTAGGATTTGAATACGGCTATAACGTCTTTTCTCCTGAAACATTAGTACTATGGGAAGCGCAATTTGGCGACTTCGCAAACGTAGCGCAAGTAATGTTTGATCAATTTATTTCGGCAGGACGCGCGAAGTGGGGACAAAAATCTGGACTCGTAATGCTATTACCACATGGATTTGAAGGGCAAGGGCCAGAGCATTCAAGTGGCCGTTTGGAGCGATATTTACAGCTAGCAGCTGAGAATAACTGGACGGTAGCGAATGTAACGAGCGCAGCGCAATACTTCCACATTTTACGCCGACAAGCAGCTGTGCTAACACGTGAGGAAGTAAGACCTTTAATCATCATGACTCCGAAAAGCTTATTGCGAAATCCACATACCGTATCAGATGTTCAAGAGCTTGTAAATGGTTCATTTGAATTGATTGTGGAGCAGAACGGGTTAGGCGAGAAGCCTGAAGAAGTGAAGAGACTTGTATTATGTACGGGCAAAATTGCGATTGACTTAGCGGATCGAGTTGCGAAAGAATCATCACTAGACTGGCTTCACATTGCACGAGTCGAGCAATTATATCCATTCCCGAAAAAAGGACTTGAGCGATTGTTCAGTCGTTTCCCGAACTTAGAAGAAATTGTTTGGGTACAAGAGGAACCGAAAAATATGGGTGCTTGGATTTTTATGGACCCACAATTAAGAGAAATGGCACCTAAGGGAGTCGATGTAAAATACATCGGAAGAGAAAGACGTTCGTCTCCAGCTGAAGGAGATCCAAATGTTCATAAAAAAGAACAAAACCGAATTCTAACAGAAGCATTAACAACTAAAGCGCTAACACGGAATTAAACAAGGGGGATTTTTGATCATGGCGGAAATTAAAGTTCCTGAGCTTGCAGAATCTATTTTTGAAGGTACAATTTCAAGTTGGCTAAAAAAGCCTGGAGATAAAGTAGAAAAGGGCGAATATATTTTAGAACTTGAAACAGACAAAGTAAATGTCGAAATAACAGCTGAACATGAAGGAATTTTAGCGGAAGTTCATAAAGGTGAGGGCGACACTGTTCAAGTAGGTGAAGTCATCGGTGTAATTGATGAAAGTGGTCAATCGAACACACCTACTGCTAAAGAAAAGAATGAAAGTCAAGAAGTTGTGAGTGAGCCAGCAAATCAAACAACTGAAGAGAAACAAGAAGTCAAAAACAGACCAATTGCATCACCTGCAGCTCGGAAATTAGCGCGTGAAAAAGGAATTAATTTAGCAGAAGTACCAACCCAAGATCCATTAGGGCGTGTACGAGTTCAAGATATTGAATCGTATGAACAACCACAGCCAACACAAGCTGTGCAGCAAGCAGTAACACCTGCTCCTAGACAAGCAGTTGTTCAAACAAATTCGGATGACACAAAACCAGTAGAACGTGTTCGTATGACAAGACGCCGTCAAACAATTGCAAAGCGTTTAGTGGAAGTACAACATACAGCGGCAATGTTAACGACATTTAACGAAATTGATATGACAGCTGTAATGAATTTACGTAAGCGTCGCAAAGATCAGTTCTTTGAACAACACGACGTTCGTCTAGGATTCATGTCCTTCTTTACAAAAGCGGTTGTGGCGGCTTTAAAGAAGTTCCCGTTATTAAATGCGGAAATTCAAGGTGACGAAATTGTTCTTAAAAAATACTATGATATCGGTGTTGCCGTATCTACAGATGACGGCTTAGTCGTACCGGTTGTGCGTGAAGCAGACCGCTTAACATTTGCTCAAATTGAACGTGAAATTTTGAACCTTGCTAAAAAAGCACGTGATAATAAATTAACATTGAAAGAACTACAAGGTGGTACATTCACTATTACAAACGGTGGAGTATTTGGATCACTTCTTTCTACACCGATTTTAAATGGACCACAAGTTGGAATTTTAGGAATGCACAAAATTCAGTTGCGTCCAGTTGCAATTGATGAAGAAAGAATGGAAAACCGTCCAATGATGTATATTGCACTATCATATGACCATCGAATTATAGATGGAAAAGAAGCAGTGAGCTTCCTTGCGACAATTAAAGAGTTACTAGAAGATCCAGAACAATTATTATTAGAAGGCTAAAACGAAGAGGAGCTGTGTTTTTTACACAGCTCCTTTTTACTTGTTACAGAAAGTTTAAGTTCAATAAAGTGTTAAAGTATTCTCTTTACTGTTTTTTGGTGTCTAGCTCCAAGCGCCATCAGCTCAGGTCGATTCGGCCCTGCTGTGGCGACGAAAACCTCCTCGCAGGTCCTCCAGCGCCTTTCGCCTAAGGACTTGCGCTTTTCTGTGAAAATAAAAATTACCTATGAGCTGAATGATCGATCATGATAGGTAGATGGTAGAAAGAAAAAACCCCGGGGAGAATAAATTTTCATGTCCGGGGTGTGAGTGTAAAATCATGTATGTTTCTTATTATTCTGTTTATAGGAAAAGTAGAATCAGATAAAACAGTAAAGTATTTTCTTCAAAATGAAATTGAAATTTGCTTTAGTATCAGTCGGGTACGTAAGGAAACAACATTCTTCTCATCACTTCTGTGATCTCTTTCAAAAATATAACTAAAAAATACAAAAGCAAGTGGTGAAAAAGTAATCATTATTCACCACTTGCTGACTTATTAAACAGTCCTCATTTCGTTATTTCGAACGCTCTTTTAACCATTCGTCAATGGCAGGGTAGGTCACTTTAACAGCAGTACCTCCCACAATGACAGAGACGTGACCGGCTTTCATTAATTGGAAGGTCTTATCTTTACTAGATACTTTGTTCATTAATGGTTCGACTTGGCTAGGTGTAGCAATATGGTCACGATCAGCCGCAATATTTAAAATGTTAGCCTTAATGTTTTGAAGCTCGACTTTATAGCCACGAATGGATAATTCATCATGAATTAATTTATTATGTTGATAAAACTCGCGTATCCATTGTCGGAACGCTTCACCAGGGAATGGCACACCATCATTCACCCACTTTTGCATTAACGACCAGTTTTTCACAAACTTTTCGTTTTCTATGCGATCAGCAAGTGTGACATATGGACCGAAGAAGTTTACGATCGGCTTTAACATCTTGTTTCCTAAATCAATCATTTCAGGTGGAATAATTCCTAACGTATCTACCATTTTATCGATATTAAAATAACGTTCATCTAGCCAATTTGAAAACAAACCAGCATCTGAAAAATCAAATGGACTCGTTAAAAACACGATATTACGAATCGGTAGTTGCGGATTTAAAGCGGCAAAGATAGAAGTCATTGTTCCACCCATACAATATCCGAAGAGTGTAATTTCGTCAGCTTTCGAATGACGAAGTACTTTTTTAAATGCTTTCGGAATGTAATCCATAATATAATCATCAAGCTTCATATGCTGATCCTCATAGCCTGGGGTTCCCCAATCAAGCAAATAAACATCATGGCCACGATCCGTTAAATATTCAATTAAACTACTTCCAGGTGTCAAATCAAGTACGTACGGTTTATTAATTAATGCATAAATCATCAAAATCGGCACTTTATACGCTTTTTCTTTGGCAGGTTGATAACGGTATAGCTTCGCTTTATTTTTCGTCCAAATAAGTTCTTTCGGTGTTTGACCAACTTGAGGTTCAGGTTGTGTAGTTAGAACGTCTGTTACTCGTTTTAATCGACGGAAATCTTTCTCGATAGCTTCTGGAACCCAATTTTCAGTTTCACTATGAAATAATGAATGATTCATATTTTTCCTCCTTTTTATGACAAGGGAAGGAGCCTTCCATTTGAAAGACTCCTATCCTATTAAAAATATAAGGATGTTATTACATATATAAGCCACCGTTAACGTTTAAACATTGACCTGTAATATATTCACTTTCAGCAAGGAATAAAACAGCTTCAGCAATTTCCTGTGGTTGACCTAAGCGACCAACTGGTATTTTATTAACTGTTTTTTGTAACACTTCATCCGGCATAGCTGCAACCATTTCCGTTTCAATAAATCCAGGGCAGATTGCATTTACTGTAATGCCTTTGCGAGCTGTTTCTAATGCAAGCGACTTTGTAAAACCAATCATTCCTGCTTTCGCAGCACTGTAATTTGTTTGACCAAATCCACCTGCTTGGCCAATAATCGAGCTAATGTTAATGATTCGACCGTACTTTTGATCCAGCATTTCATTAATAACGGAAGAGGTCATATGGTATACGCTGTTTAAATTTACATCAATGACAGCTTTCCAATCCTCTTCAGACATTTTTTTGAACGTACGGTCACGTGTAATACCAGCATTGTTAACTAAAATATCAATCTTACCGAATCGCTCTTTCGTGAAAGCAATAAGTGACTTTGCTTCGTCCAAATTCGATACGTTCGCTTTACATGTAACAGCTTTTCCGCCTTCATTTGCGATATCTTGCACAACGTTTTCAGCTGCGTCAGGACTGTTGTTGTAGTTAATGACAACAACTGCACCATGACTAGCGAGCGTTTTTGCGATTTCTGCACCAATTCCTCTAGAACCACCTGTAACAATTGCGATTTTTCCGGCTAATTTTTTCGAACCATCTTTAAGTACATTCGTTTCTACTAAACTCATGAATAACACCCCTGTTATAGAAATTTCAAATTATTTGTCGGATTTAACCGCTTCTTTTTTCGTTGTGCTAGATTCTAGTAAGGTGATAAGCTGATCTAATTTTTTATCCAATTTTGAAACATTCGATTTTAACCGTGTAATTTCACTTGAAAGCTGTTTATCGTTGATAAAATCTTCTACTTTATCATCGAGTTGTTCCACTTTATCTTCTAAAGAGATAACGAGGGAAGCAACGTTTGATACTTCATCGCGAGTTGGCATATTCATTTGCTTCAAATAACTTTCTGTCGTTTTTTGAATAAAATCTTGATAAAGTAAAAATGTGTTTAAAGATTGACCCATCCACTCAGCGAAAGATTCTTTTTTCATGGACTCTTGCAGAACTTCACTCCAGTTGCCTTCCATTTTGTCATAAAAAGATTTCCACATCGTAAATGGATCAAATGTCGACTGTTGTGACATCCATTTCAACCCCTTTTATTCGTAATATTTCTCCATAGTAAACCCTTACAACATTAGGATAATATAAGTAACATGCCTATGAACGTAAAAAAATTCTAAAAATTTCCCTTATTTCTACAAATATCCGACAAATATCGGGTGCGTATTGCTTGGGAATTGTAAGGAATTGTCGAATTAAGTTAACGTAACTATGTGTGGAAAAGAAAACAACATTTGACATTTTGAACATATAGGTGTAAATTACACATATAAGCAAATAATTAAGGTGATAGACAATGAGTACAAATCGAAATGAAGATGCACTAAAAAACAAAATCACAACATCTCAGAAAAACTTTGTTATTCCAGTTCTTTTACTGCTATTACGAAATTGGAGTACTCACGGCTATGATTTAATGCAAAGGTTAAGCCATTTTGGTTTTCAAACAATTGATCAAGGAAATCTGTACCGTATATTACGGCAACTTGAAAAGGAAGAGTTAGTCACCTCATCATGGGATACTTCAGATGGGGGACCGGCCAAACGAGTTTACTCGATAACGGATGCAGGATTGGATTATTTGGATTTGTGGGCTACATCCCTTGAAAATTATCAAAATATGCTTGATCAATTTTTCCAAATGTACACTTCAATGTTTACGACATCAACGAATAACGAGAAAAAACCAAAAGAATAAGCACCAAGATTGCTTCATCATAAATTAAAAATAATTATATAGGAGGCATAATGATGGTTGCAAAAAAGGTTGAAAAACAAAGTGTTAGTCCGATCGATGTCGTATGGGATGGCTGGTATTCAAATGTAAAGGTGTTAAACTCAATTCAACAAGATTTCGAAACGCGCTCACTAGAAGCAGTGAAACGTCAAAGAGAGATGTTAGAAGTTGTTAAAGAACAAATGGAAAAAATGGAGCAAGAAGCAGAAGGAATCACAAAAGAGTGGAAGGACAATTTGTTGAAACAAATGGATCAAATGATGCCAATCCCAAGTGATCAATTTCAGCTTTGGATCGATAAGTTAGAAGAAGTTGGAGTAAAAATGCAAAGTATGTCGATGACACCCTATAAACAAATGATGGAGACTGTGCTTCAAGCACAAACTCAAGTGGAAAGTACGTATACTGAAATTGTAAGTCAACAAAAAAAGCACCGTGATGAGTTTTTAAGAGCGCTAGAAGAGGTTACAGAGCAACAAAAGAAAGCACAAGAAGCCTTTTTTAATACATTTCAATCGTACCAAAGCATCTTCACTAAAATGGTTCAAGCATAATGTATAAACGTACTAGCAAATCAATGCTAGTACGTTTTTTTATTGTTATTTTTGTTCGAATGAGTTGTTGTATGTGTCTGAAGCAGAATGTTAACTATTTTAAAAATAAATATTAAAATAATTGGTAATACACAATATTGTGCCATACATAGTATAATGGAGTAAGAAAGGGTGGAGTAAACATGAGTGATGTCGAAGCAGCGGAACAGATTGAGAAGTTAACGCAAGAGTTAAGAAGGGGAACGATCGTCCTTTGTGTACTTTCAGAACTTCAAGAGCCCCAATACGGTTACTCCCTTATTCAAAATTTAAGTAAAAAAGGTATGGATGTGGAACAAAATACACTTTACCCATTGTTAAGGAGACTTGAGAAGCAGCAGTTGCTAAAAAGTGACTGGGATGTAAACGATTCACGTCCACGTAGGTATTATGTAATAAGTGAAAAGGGGAAGCGAGTTTTACAAGCGTTAACGAGTTACTGGAAACAACAAGTCTTAGTCGTTGAGAACATTTTGTTTTCGACTAATGAATAAAAGGGAGAAGAGGGATACAAGATGGATTTTATTGAACGGTATGTGTATGCTGTAGGTCGATCGCTTCCTAAAGGACAAAGGGAAGATATTAAAGAAGAAATTCGATCTTTAATTTTAGATAAAGTAGATGAACGCATGAATGTAGGGGAAACGGAAGAAGAGGCAATCCTTTATGTTTTAACTGAAATGGGCGATCCAAATAAATTTGCACGTCAATACCATTTTCGTCCAACGTATATTATCGGACCTACACTCTATGAGACTTATCTATTCGTATTAAAATTAACATTAGTCGCATCGGCTATTAGTATTATCATGATACATTTTTTAAATACATCTACTGCTTGGACACAAAAGATTGTGCAAATGGGATATGAGTTTATTCATAGCGGGATTTACGTATTTGGGATTGTCACCTTAATCTTTCTACTGATTGAGAGGATGGAGATTCAATTTAAGATAAGTAGTAAAGACTGGAACCCAATCAAGTTACCGAGAGCTCCTAAAAATTATGAAGTAGTTTCACATTTCGAAATGGTCGTTGAATTGTTAGTGACAATCTTCGTCCTAGCTTTCTTTAATCGTTCTTTTGCTGAATGGATGATGGCGACGTCTATTTCTTCTTTTATCGATATGAATCGTTTTCATGACTATTTAATGTTTTGGAATGCAACTTGGGTTATCAGCTTAGTGATAATCATCGTTGTTCTTCTATTAAACAAGTACACTATATGGTTAAGAGCCATTAGTGTGATATTAACGTTTTTTCAAGTATACTTGTTAGTCAATATGTATAGGGATCCGGCACTTTTTCAGACGGAATTATTGAGTGAGAAATGGCTCCAATGGTTTCATATGAACTCGCTATCGATCATTTCCGTTGTACTGTTGATTGGAATGTGGGAATTATGGAGATTGATCAAGATGTATAAGCAAGAGAAGTAAAAGGAAGGCGGAAAATTTATTCTTTCCGCCTCATCACTTTAATGCATAAAAGAGCTAAAATTTTTCTTTAACAGAACGCTTTAAATAGTGTATAATCGGTTGTACATATGTAAAATAATTTTAAAAAAAGGTTGAAGGAGTAGTTCAAAATGATTCATGTGAATTGGAAGGACAAGCCAACTATAAAGTCTGTTAAATGTGTACATACAGACGCGAAGAAATATATGGTGAATAATGTCCTTACAACAGGTAAGACTTACGAAGTGAAAAATGAAACGGAAGAATTTTACTTCGTTGTAGACAACACAGGTGAAGTAGCAGGATTTTACAAAGAATATTTTGAAGAAGTATAAAATATTCACATCCGTTAGCTGTTGGATATCCAACAGCTATTTATTCTATTCATCAAAGAAGTTTAGACAGAGGTGAGAAAGTTGAAACAAGTTGAGCAGTGGTCATCTAAGCTAGCGTTTATTTTAGCTGCAGCGGGTTCCGCAATAGGACTCGGAGCGATATGGAAATTCCCATACGTTGCAGGAACAAGTGGTGGGGGAATTTTCTTACTTATTTTTATTCTCTTTACTTTATTAATTGGTTTACCGTTATTAATGGCCGAATTTATCATTGGTCGCCATACGCAAAAAGATGCGATTGAATCATATCGACAAATAGCACCTAATAGTTGGTGGCCTTGGGTAGGAAAAATTGGAATTATTACATGCTTTATATTACTTTCCTTTTACAGCGTTGTAGGTGGATGGATTATCATTTACTTTATAAAGGCTATTACGGGAGGATTAAAAGGGTTATCCGAGGAAGAATACGGTGCCCTTTTTGGACAGACTATATCGGATCCTGTCCTAGCTGTTTCAGCACAGTTTATCTTTTTACTAATCGTTATTTTTGTTGTCGCAAAAGGAATACAGAGCGGGATTGAAAGAGCGAGTAAATGGATGATGCCTCTTTTATTCCTCATTTTTATCGTGCTAATTATTCGTTCTCTAACGTTAGATGGAGCGATGGAAGGAATTACGTTTTTTTTAAAGCCCGACTTTACACAAATAACATCTGAAACGATTTTGTTTGCGATGGGACAATCATTTTTTGCGTTAAGTGTAGGGGTTTCCGTTATGGTGACGTATAGCTCTTATTTACCGAAGAAGGAAAATTTACCGCAATCGGCAGTGTCAATTGTTTCATTAAATGTTTTAGTTGCCATTTTAGCTGGGTTGGCAATCTTCCCGGCAGTGTTCGCATTCGGACTTGAGCCAAGTGAAGGACCTGTTTTATTATTCAATGTTTTGCCTACTGTGTTTAATCAAATGCCGTTAGGGACATTGTTTTTGTCAGCCTTCTTGTTACTATTCTTATTCGCAACCTTAACTTCCGCATTTTCAATGTTGGAAATCATCATTGCGTCGGTTTCAAAAGGAGACTTGCAGAAACGGAAGTCCGCATCATTTGTCATCGGTTTAGTCATTTTTATCGTCGGGATTCCTTCTGCTTTATCCTTCGGGGTTTTAAGTCATGTGCAAATTTTTGACAGGATCATTTTTGATGTAGCAGACTATTTAGTGAGCAATATTTTAATGCCATTAGGCGCATTATTTATTACTTTGTTCGTGTCGTTTAAAATACCGAAAGAGGTATTGTTCAATGAATTGCGAATGGGTTCAAAAATCCCATATGCTCTATTTGCAGTGTGGTTTTTCTTAATTCGTTATATCGCACCGATTACAATCATCATTGTGTTTTTAGATGTATTAGGCGTATTGAATATCTTTAATTAATGTTTAAAAATGAGTAAGGTCACGGAGATGTCTCCATCCTTACTCATTTTTAATTCCTAACAAAGTGGCCCTGTCTGAGATTTTAATAAGGTGACCACTTTACCTTCTTTGCTTCCGTAAAACGCTTTTCAACTTCAGGCCAATTCACAACATTCCACCAATTGTTTATATATTCTCTCCGATTGTTTTCATACTGCAAATAGTAGGCGTGTTCCCAAACATCCAGGACGAGGAGGGGAATGAAATCCCATTGACTTAAGTTTTGGTGTTTCTCAGCTTGCAATATTTCAAGGCGATGAGTACGAGGAGACCAACCGAGTATAGCCCAGCCACTGCCTTCCACAGCATTCGCAGCTTCTGAAAATTGATTTTTCATCTTATTTATATCTCCAAAAGAAGTCTCAATGGCAGTCCGCAAAGCATCTTTCGGATTTCCTCCACCTTTTGGGCTCATCACATGCCAAAAAATCGTATGCAAATAATGTCCAGCACCGTGAAAACTTAATTCTCGTTCCCAATGTTTGATAAGGGAATAGTCCCCAGATTCTCTAGCTTTTTTTAATTCGACCTCCGCTTTATTCAAGCCGTCTACGTAACTTTGATGATGTTTGTCATGATGAAGTTTCATGATTCGTTTCGAAATGTATGGTTCAAGGGCATCGTATGAATAAGGTAAGGGAGGAAGCGAATGTTGTCCTATTGGAACAGGGGTGGCTTGTAAAACTCTCAATTTTCTATATACCTCCATCGCTTTTTTGTATAGTGTTTCGTCTTTCATGGTAGGGCTGTTTTTCAGTTGAGACGCTAATTGATTTATTTCTAATTGCAACGTCGAAATATCTTTTTCTCGGTTTGACAAATCTTCTTCATTTAGAAGTGAACGTAACGACATAACCCATTGAAACAATTCATCTCGATAACGATTCTCATTCAATATAAAGTCCTCCTCAAATATCATGCATCCAAAACTATGTATATGTATTTATCTTTGCAATTTTCCATATTGAGAGAAGCAAAAGAGCTTTTGAAGGTATAAGAAACATACATGATTTTACACTCACACCCCGGACATGAAAATTTATTCTCCCCGGTTTTTTTCTTTCTACCATCTACCTATCATGATCACTCATTCAGCTCATAGTTAATGTTTATTTTCACAGAAAAGCGCAAGTCCTTAGGCGAAGGGCGATGGAGGACCTAAGAGGAGGCTTCCGTCGCCACAGCAGGGTCGAAGCGACCCTAGCCGATGGCGCTTGGAGCTAGACACCAAAAAAAACTGTAAAGAGAATACGTTAACACTTTATTAAACTTAAACTTTCTGTGACAACAAAAAAGACCTAAAGAATGTTCATTATCTACATTCTTTAGGTCTTAATGTTTCATTTAGGAGCGTTTTGGGAAGGTTAGTTCAAGTTAATCCAAACGCTTTTTACTTCCGTATAGTTATCAAGAGCATACGATCCCATTTCACGACCGATACCGGATTGTTTGTAACCACCGAAAGGACTAGCCGCATCGAATACGTTGTAGCAGTTTACCCAAATGGTTCCGGCTTTTATATGATTAGCAATATAGTGAGCTTTTGCGACGTCTTTTGTCCAAACACCTGCTGCCAATCCATATTCGGACTGATTTGCACGGGCAATTACATCATCTAAATCTTCATATGGCATCGCCGCAATAACAGGTCCGAAAATTTCTTCTTTGGCAATTGTCATTTCGTCTTGAACAGCCGCAAAAATAGTTGGAGAAACAAAGTATCCTTCATCTTTCGGTTTTTGTCCTCCAGTTAAAATTTCAGCACCTTCATCTAAGCCTTTCTCAATATAGGAGAGTACCCTCGTTTGTTGCTCTTCACTGACGAGTGGTCCCATATCCGTATCCGGATCTAGACCGAACCCTTGTCGGATTGACTTTGCATGGGATACCATGTCAGCTACGACGTTATCGTAATGTTTCTTTTGAATGAATACACGAGAACCCGCACAACAGACTTGACCTTGATTAAACATCACCCCATTTAATGCTCCGGGAATCGCTTTTGTTAAATCCGCATCCGGCAAAATAATGTTTGGTGATTTGCCACCCAGTTCCAGTGTGACACGTTTTAATGTTTTTGAAGCACTTTCCATAATGAGCTTTCCTACTTCCGTTGAACCTGTAAAGGCAATTTTGTCAACGTCCGGATGCTGAACCAATGCTTGACCAGCCGTTTCACCAAATCCAGGCACGATATTGACGACACCTTTTGGGAAACCGGCTTTTTCAATTAATTCAGCTAAGTATAAAGCAGAAAGTGGCGTTTGTTCAGCTGGCTTTAATACGACTGTACAACCTGTTGCTAAAGCAGCTCCAAGCTTCCACATCGCCATTAGCAACGGGAAGTTCCATGGAATGATTTGACCAACAACTCCGACTGGCTCATGTCTCGTATAATTGAAATATTGTCCATTGACTGGTATGGTTTGACCAACAATTTTAGTTGCCCAACCAGCATAATATCTCATATGATCAATCGCAAGAGGGATATCCGCTTGTGACGTTTCTTTGATTGGTTTTCCGTTATCTAATGTTTCAAGCTGGGCTAATTCCTCTTTATGCTCCTCCATTAGCTCAGCTAGTTTGTACATTAGTTGCCCCCGAGCAGAAGCGCTCATTTTAGACCACGGACCAGATTCAAATGCGACCCGAGCTGCTTTTACTGCGCGATCAACATCTACCTTGTCCGCTTCATAAACCGTTGCTAATGTCTCTCCCGTAGCAGGATTAGGGGTGTCGAATGTTTTGTTAGAAGCACTTTCAACAAATTCACCGTTAATGTAAAGCTTCTTTTTCCCCTTTAAAAATGCTGCAACCTTTTCATTTGTTTTCATCATTAATTGACTCATAGATCACCCTCCAAAAAAAAATTTTTTTGACTAGTCTAAAGGTGAATTCATGATGTCTTCTCATTAGAAGAAAAGGTTGAAAGCGATTACATATTAGATCATAAAATAAAAATCAGAAAATTACAACAAATAGTATATTTTTGTATTTATCATTTAACAGTTGAAATAAGATTGTCATCTAGTTGAAAATATAGTTAAAATCACCATGGAAAGGGAGGAAAGAAATGGAGATTAAAGCATTATATTATGGGAAACCGAAAGTATTAATAGATCAATACGGAAAAGAGTATCGTTCAGGAATTGCAAAAGAGAAAGCCTCCTATATAAAGATAGGAAAAGAAAAAATTGCAGGGGATGACGTAGAGAATCACCAATTTCACGGTGGGGCTGATCGAGCAATTTGCATTTATTCTGCGGAACGGTATTCATTTTTTGAGAAGGAATACAATCGCCCTTTACCTTCCTGCTCATTTGGCGAAAATATCACAATTTTAGGCATGACGGAAGAAAATGTATTTATTGGGGACATTTATAAAATTGGAGAAGTGATCGTCCAAGTGTCACAAGGGAGATTTCCATGTATTACAATCGAAAAAAGAACGGGATTCCCCCAACTGTTAAAGCGAATCGTCGAAACCGGTTATACAGGCTATTTCTTCCGAGTATTAAAAGAAGGAACTATCGAAAAAGGGGACCCCATTAAATTAATCGATCGAACTAAAAACAGTTTATCCGTCATGGCTATGCATCAATTATACTTCCATGAGAAAAATCAAGTTACGTTAGTAAAAAAGGCATTAGAGAATGAAGCATTGGCCAAGGAATGGCGAGACAAATTACAAAAACGCCTAAAATCTAAATAAAAGGCTCTTTTCTAAAGGATTGTTGCTTTTAGTGTGTATATCCCCCTTTGTAATGGATCGACTTGACTCGCGGGATACAGAGAAAAGGGCGAGACCCCACAGACGCATGCCGAGGAGCAGAAACTAGACAGCTCCCGGCGGAAAGCAAGTGTCCGTAGCGTAATGTTCAGAGTTCATTATAAAAATGACTGAAAAAGCAACAGTTTTGTAAAATAGGAAACCATTCATAATCCGTTTTTTCTAACGGATATATTAGATAACATTTTACGTTTTTCTTTTATTGCTTAGATATTTTATCGATGAAAATTTATTATTCATTACAATTACTCCAATCAGAATCATTAGCATACCACTCCAATGGAGAAGCGAAATAGATTCGTTTACCATAAATGACCCAATGAGCATTGCAACGACTGGAGGGATGTATGTTACAGTTGATGCAATCATTGCTCCTAATTTAGAAACAATCATGTAATAAAAAATATAAGCAATACCAGTTCCGAGTAGGCCTAAACCTACTACTACGCCAATAAAGGTGACAAAATCATTCGTTATAGATGTGATTCCATTTATCTCGCCAAAACTTAGTGCGAGTATAGATGCGATTAACAGTTGATACGTTGTTAATGCAGCTGGGGCTATCGAAACATTTGATAGAAATTTTTTGGCATAGACAAAAGAAGCGCCTAAACTAAAAGAACCAGCAAGCATATAAACAACACCGTTCATATTTAAAGAGGTTAAGAGAGCTGTCCATGGTTTTGCTATTAAGACGACTCCGAACAAACCGAAAAGAATTCCAAGCACTTTCATTTTAGAAAGAGATTCGTTTTTTAGAAAAAGAACGGAGAGGAACGCTGAAAAAATAGGAATGGCGCCACTCAAAGCCCCCGCAATTCCAGAAGGAAGAAACTCAGTGCCTTTTGCAAAGCAAAAGTAATAAATGTAGGTTGCAAGTAAAGACATGACAAAGAAATGATGGGTGTACTTAACATGATTTAATTTGATTTCCCGTTTACTTATAGCGTAAATGAAAACCGCAATGAATCCCGTTACAACTCGAAACAAAACGATTTGATTTGCATTTAAATAAGGTGTTGCCCATTTCATAAATAAAAAGTTCGTTCCCCAAATGAAACCGAGTGTGATAAAAGCAAAGGCATATCGATTCATGTTTACTCTCCTTAGAAAAATTTGATGTTGGTTAAATTGTAAATAGAAGTTACAATTTAGAGAAGCGAATATTTTCGATTATATTAATCGGTTTAATCGATTTAGGGAGGGTAAAATGGACTTAAAACTTTTAAAAACGTTTATAGTTGCTAGTGAATGTTTAAATTTCACAAAAACAGCTCGAATTTTAAATTTTGCACAATCCAGTGTTACCGCACACATTCGTACGCTCGAAGAGGAGATCGGCACACCACTTTTTGAACGATTAGGAAAAAGAGTTGTTCTCACAGAAGCTGGAAGAAGGTTAGAAAAGTATGCTGTACAGATGATACGCATCGAAGAAGAAATGAAGGAGTCAGTAAGTCATGTGAAAAATTTGCAAGGAAGTATAATAATAGGTGCACAAGAAAGTCAATGTACCTATCGACTTCCTCCAATTCTAAAAAAGTTTACAGAAAATTATCCAAATGTAAAGCTTATTTTCAAACCTTCACACTCTGATGGAATGGCAAGGGAACAGCTAGTAAATGGTGAACTCGATATAGCATTTATTATGGATGTAAAAAAGCCTGTAGGGTCTTTAATTCAAATTCCATTGAAAGAAGAATCTATTGTTTTAGTAGCGGGGCAATCTCACAAACTATTTGATAAGGCGTACATCAAACTAGAAGATTTAGAGGAAGAGACTTTGCTTCTAACGGAAATGGGTTGTTCGTATCGGTCATTACTTGAGCAATCTCTTCAATCGAAAAATATTTATCCGATAAATAAATACGAGTTCGTTAGTATTGAAGCGATTAAACAATGTGTGATAGCTGGAATTGGTATTGCAGTATTACCACTTATGGCACTGAATAAAGAAATTGAGCAGGGATTAATTAAACCACTTCGGTGTCAACTAGATACTCCTTCTGTTTTCACTCATTTAGCATGGCATAAAGATAAATGGATTTCACCACCTTTAAAGGCATTTATAGAATTGACGAAAGAGACATTTCAAACTTCAAAAAACTTTTCATCATATTGACTGCCTTCAAATTTAGGGCAGTTTTTTTATTTCTTCCTATATAAAGTTGAATGAGGACAAATCTTCACAGAATAACAGTATAAAAGAGCGATATGAAGAGAGGTGAGTAGATTGAATCAAGAACCACAAAAGAATTATTCAACAGTGAAATCATATAAGCCTTTTTACAGTCAATACGATCCGTGTCCACCAATTGGACGAAAGTATTATAGTACGCCTCCACAATTATATTTAGGATTTCAGCCGATGAATATGCCGCAATATTCTGCGAAGGAAGCTTTAAAAAAAGGGACGTTATGGCCTTACTTTTACGATTACTATGACAATCCATATAAAGGAGATGGGAGGTGAAAGGAGTGAAAAAGCTACCGCAAGAATATTACGATCTCCTTGAAGAAATTCAAGCAGCAGATTTCGTACTCGTTGACTTGACTTTATATCTCGATACACACCCAACTGACCATCAAGCAATGCAGCAGTTTAACCAATATGCCCAATATTCCAAACAATTGAAGCAATCATTCGAACAAAAATATGGACCAATGCTTCAATATGGAAATAGCTTCACCGATGCGAACTGGAGTTGGGGAAAAGGACCTTGGCCGTGGCAAGTTTAAGGGAGGGGGAGATTTAACATGATGTGGGTATATGAAAAAAAGCTACAATACCCCGTTAAAGTAAGTAGCTGTAACCCAAGACTGGCAAAATACTTAATCGAACAATACGGGGGAGCGGATGGAGAATTAGCAGCTGCATTACGATATTTAAATCAAAGGTATACAATCCCCGATAAAGTAGTAGGACTATTAACGGATATCGGGACGGAAGAATTCGCACATCTTGAAATGATAGCAACGATGGTCTATAAATTAACGAAAGATGCTACACCAGAACAGATGAAAGAAGCAGGTTTAGGGGAACATTATGCAAATCATGATGGAGCGCTTTTTTACCAAAATGCAGCAGGTGTTCCTTGGACAGCTAGCTATATCGCAGCTAAAGGTGATCCAATTGCCGATTTATACGAAGACATTGCGGCAGAAGAGAAGGCGAGAGCTACTTACCAATGGATTATTGATATGTCGGATGATCCTGATTTAAACGATAGCTTACGATTTTTAAGGGAACGTGAAATTATCCATTCTCAACGGTTTCGTGAAGCGGTTGAAATTCTTAAAGAAGAGCGAGATCGAAAAAAAATTTTTTAGGCTGCTAGAGGGGCAGCTTTTTTTTGCGTCTAAAATAGGACAAGATATCGTTCATAAATTAACACGAATCTAAATTAACAATGGTCTAAAAGAACAATATTAGGAGTTGTAAAAAGGCAAAATCAAATCTCTAATTAAACTATGTTCTAAAAGAAAAACAAGTAAAATAAGTTTTCTTTCTACCCAGATTACGATATGATTATAAAAAAGAGAAAAGGTAACCAAGGTGTAAAGAAACATAATATAATTATGGTTAACTAATAAGTGGAGGTTTTTATGAGCGAGAAACGAAACCCAAGTGGCTTCTTATTAAAACAACGTGCTTTTTTAAAGTTATATTTAATCACTATGACAGAAGAGGAACGGTTGTACGGTTTGAAATTATTGGATGTATTGCGGAGTGAATTTAAGCCGTACGGCTACAAACCTAACCATTCAGAACTATATAAAGCATTACATGATTTGATCCATGATGGCATCTTAAAACAAGTGAAAAGAAAAAAAGAGGGGACAGAATTTCAAGAGGTCGTTTATTACGAATTTGTTGATTATGAAAAAGCAAAGAAATATAAACGCCAACTAAAAGTTGAATTAGACCGTTGCAAAGGGCTTATTGAAAAAGCATTACGAGATAATTTTTCTTAAAACCATTCGGGGCGCGGCCATTTCTTACGGAATTCCGATTGACTTAGCACATGGTATAAATAAAAAAACTGATGGAATTGATTAGGATGAAACTCGAACTGTTGAATGCACTGGTTTAACACTTCACCGTCTATTTCTAAGCTTAATCCAGTAGAGATTATATTGTGTTTCCATCCATTGAACAACTCAGATTGTCCAAGCAAGGAAAAACTTTCTTCCATTTCTGCCATGGATAAAATCATTCGTATTCCTCCTTTCATTCCCTGTAATAATTTAATATTTATTGTTACTCATTATGGTCCAATTTAAACTCACAATTATCGTTCGGAGGTGTTACACGTCGTGGAATCGTTAAAAAAGAAATTAGAATCAATTGATGGTAGAGGATATAAAGCTTACCAACAAATAAAAGGGACGTATTCTTTTCCTTTATATTCAATCGTAATCGATTCGGTTCAAGGGGATCCGTATGCTTCACCTTCAAAAGTTCGAGTACTAATAAAAAGAGAGCAAACACAAATACCCGAATCATTGACACGAATGCAAAAAATTCGCTGTGAAGACGCTATTTTACGAACTGTTTACAAACAGATTGAACAGCACAAAGGGAAACGGAAAGGAAATGGAAAAAGCGGCTTAATTACAATCGATCATCCAACCCAAAAAATATTAGAACGAACAGCTATTTCAATGGATGATCAATGGGTAACGATTTGTTTACACATTAGCTTGCCGGCTAAAGGTCGAACCATACTTGGAAAAGAAGCGATAGATATCTTCTACAATCGAATTCCATCCATTGTAAAACAGTCTATCCTTTCGTTATCTAAACATCAGTACGAAGATGCCATCATTCTTGGCGAGCAACAATTGGCCATAAGAAAATTCATGAAAGAGAGAGACATCATCGCATTTATAGCGAATGGATCGATTTTACCTCGAGAAAGTGGAGTAAGCGACAGGCCTTTACATACATCCGTTACTTCCTTCCGAAGTCCAGACTCGTTACAAATTAGTATTCCTATTCCTTATTCAGAAAATCCAATTAAAGGGATGGCTATTCCAAAAGGAATCACTGTGATAGTTGGGGGAGGCTATCATGGTAAATCAACTTTATTAAAAGCGATAGAAAATGGGGTATATAACCATATAAAAGGGGACGGACGAGAATTTGTACTTACAGATGAAACAGCTTGTAAGATTCGGGCTGAAGATGGAAGAAGTGTTGTAGGAGTAGATATTTCTCCATTTATTCAAGGTCTACCAAACGAACAGTCAACAACTCATTTCACGACTGAAAATGCCAGTGGAAGTACGTCACAAGCAGCCAACATTATGGAGATGCTTGAAATAGGCTCTAACGTATTGTTGATTGATGAGGATACAAGCGCGACGAATTTTATGATTCGTGATGCACGTATGCAGGCGCTTATTCATAAAACTTCAGAACCGATTACACCTTTAATTGATAAAATTACTCAACTAAAAAATGAACTGGATGTATCGACCATCTTAGTAATGGGAGGAAGTGGTGATTATTTTCATGTAGCGGATCATGTTATTAAATTAGATCACTATAAAGTTTATGACGTAACGAAAGAAGCAAAGGAGATTATTGAACAGGAAGCTATTCGTTTACATGAAGGTGGAGATTCCTTTGGATCTGTAACTTCAAGGTATATTCAACCTCAAACCTTTACAGCAAATAGTCGTCTAAAAATTAAAACCCGGGGTGTTAATAATATTCAATTAGGATATGAGGATGTTTCTTTACTTGATGTTGAACAGCTTGTTGACGAGAGCCAAACCCGTATGATTTCGACATTATTTGAATATTTTTCACGACATGAAATTGAACATCTTTCATTGAAAGACATCCTTAATAAAATTGAACGAACAATTGAAGAAAAAGGACTCTCGTATTTTTCTTCATTCAAAGGTCATCCTGGTTATTTAGCTAGGCCTAGAATCTTTGAAATTGCCGCAGCCCTCAATCGTATCCGGTCTTTAAAAGTAAGAAAATAAGAAACATACATGATTTTACACTCACACCCCGGACATGAAAATTTATTCTCCACGGGGTTTTTTCTTTCTACCATCTACCTATCATGATCGCTCATTCAGCTCATAGGTTATTTTTATTTTCACAGAAAAAGCGCAAAGCGCAAGTCCTTAGGCGAAGGGCGCTTTAGGACCTGCGAGGAGGCTTCCGTGGCCACAGCAGGGCCGAAGCGACCCGAGCTGATGGCGCTAGGAGCTAGACACCAAAAAAACGGTAAAGAGAATACTTTTGCACTTTATTGAACTAAAACTTTCTGTAACAAGAACAAAATCATCCTAAAAAACATGTTGCCGATAAACCTTAATTTTTAATGCCAATAAATCATTTCGCGTGAGTATCCGCCTTTCATAACATTGTCTCGTATCAATTGCGGGTCATCCGATGTCCCTTTTAACCGTTGAAAGCTCCGAAATCAAAACTTATTCAATTAAGGATTTTATGATGATTTTTATGGATATAATTCGATTAGGATTGAATTCTAATTCGTATTACTCAATCAGAAAAATGATAAAGTAGCGAGAATCATAGGGAGATATAAATCTGCCTTTGAAAATTTTTATAAAAACCAATTATGCAAAGCAGAAAGGACGGGTGATGATGACGAAACATAGAATCTATTCAATGAGTATTGCCAGTGTATATCCGCATTACGTGACGAAAGCTGAGAAAAAAGGTCGTACGAAAGCAGAGGTCGATGAAATTTTTCGTTGGTTAACAGGATATAGCCAAAAAGAATTAGAATTACAGTTGGAAAAACAAACAAACTTTGAGACTTTCTTCTCGGAAGCTCCCCAACTGAATCCTTTGCGAAAGCTGATTAAAGGGGTGGTTTGTGGTGTCCGGGTAGAGGACATCGAAGAACCGATCATGCAGGAAATTCGATATTTAGATAAGCTAATTGATGAATTAGCAAAAGGGAAATCTATGGAGAAAATCTTGCGAAAATAAAGAAACGATAAGAGGCTGAGTCAGAAAGTCATTTATTTATGACATTAATGACTCAGGTCTTTTTTTTATAGGCTTTTACTAAAAAAATTATTGTAGGTTATAGAGTGGGTGACGCTTTTAGTATTTAAGCCATTTACCACTAAAAGTAACAATGGAAATAAAACAGCATTATTAGAAAAAAGAAAAGTTAAAATAAATCAATCATTTTTGCAAACCATGCCACATAATGTGCAAAGGGTATTAATAATAATTGAGCGATTAATGTTCCTAGCAATCGCGCAAATACCATAGCAATTGTTACAGTCTTTAATAAGGGGTACTTTTCTTTATTTTTAGCAACATCATCGGCTAATACTGATATTTTCGGATCAACAAAGAGAACAAGTAACATAGTCGCAATACCATTAATAATGCCTGACGAAACAGAAGCCGTCTTATCATAATCAGGCACGAGTGCCCCAGCGTACAAAGCGGATAAAATCCCGGTAGTGTATATAGCTGTAACTAATACATTAAATAAGAACAACCTTTTTGGAAATGCATGAAGACGAAAGGATTTAAGAAATTGTAAAATCGGAAAATGAAATTGTTTTAGTCCCCGTTTAACATACGTTTTTTTCGCATGCTTTTGCAAAAACCGTGGAATATCTCCTCGCTCATTAGCAAGTTTTAAAATTGATTTCGTAAAAATTGAAATAAAGGTAGGAAACAAAATGATCCCGATAATCGTTCCAAAAGTAGAAGCGAATAAGATTAATCTATACTGTTCTTCTAATAGAAGGAGTCCACTCGTGTCTTGCACTTGGTCAGCTAAATTCCCAGTAAAAGGTTGTTGGAACATGATTCCAAAACGCGAAAAGATTACGAGAATATTAAATAACGAGATTGCTGTTGCAACTTGTCCTACACGTGCTCCTGAAAGACGTGTCGCATAGGCAAGTGTTTCAATCGCGTGAATCATAAGAACAAAGAATATGATAAGCAATAATTTAGTTGTAATCATATATTTTCCTCTCTAGCAAAGTAAATGACTTGCTCATTTTGAATCTACGACTATACTATAATTATATTGCAACGAAATGTTATGTAAATACTTACCATTTCATTTTACATATTGAAAGTTGCAAAGGAGGTCTTATTACTTGTTATCGATTGAAACAAAAAAGAAAATTTTACTCGGGTTATTAGTTATTTTAGCTCTCCTGCTTTCCATAACGTATTTCGGAAAAAGTGTTCCGACGTTTAGTTTTTTCCAAGAGAGTGGAAAAGAAAAACTTGAAAAGCTACCTGAACAGGAAACTGTTACGTTAAATGATCAAAAAAAGTATAAAGTTTATTATTGTGAAATTACAGAAATAAACGAAGGCACTTACTATGCTAAGTCGAAAGATGGGTTTAAATTTTCCTTTAAAGAAGATAATTTAAATGAACCACTTAAACAACCGTTACAAGTTGGTGATGCAATAAAAGCGTACTTTGACATTACCGCAAGTGTGAACGGACTAGTGAAAATTGAAATCGTGAAATAAGCGAACCTCACCTTGATATGATCCCCTTATAGTAGACAGAAAAAAGAAAGCGAATTAATCTGTCTATTATGGAGGGGATTTTTTTATGGGAAAAATACGAAAAACCTATGATGTAAAGTTTAAAAAGAAAGCTGTGGATTTATATTTAAAAGAGGGCATTGGCTATGTAACGGTGGCGAAAGAACTAGGGATTCATCATTCCATGGTACAGCGATGGGTGAAACACTATGAACAGGAAGGAATGAAAGGGCTGGAGGAAAAGCGAGGAAAGGCCAAAGGACCAGGCAAAGGAAGACCGAGAACTCGTCCAGAAGATCCTGAAACGAAAATCAAACGCCTTGAGGCGGAAGTAGAGATGCTAAAAAAGCTCTTAAAGATGTGAAAGGGGGAATGGAAACCGTACCAACTCACAAGAAGTTCGCCATCATTCATGAAATGGCTGGTAACCATATTTCTATTCAAGAATTATGTAAGATTGCAGGCGTGTCTCGAAGTGGATATTACAAGTGGGTAAAACGGCAGAAGCACCCTTCTCAGAAGCAATTAGAAGACGAGCAGTTAAAGATAAAAATCGAGAAGTGCCATAAAAAACTGAAAGGAATTTACGGGTATCGAAGAGTTAAAGTCTGGCTTAAGAGAAAATACAAACTGAATATCAACCATAAACGAGTACAAAGGTTGATGAGAGAGATGGGAATTTGTGCGGTGATTCGGAAGAAACGACCTTATTACGGGAAGAAAGAGCCTTATGTCATTTCGGATAATCATCTAAACAGGGAGTTTCACGCGTC